>JAPLNA010000236.1 GCA_026693065.1 Planctomycetota bacterium | reverse complement strand
GCGCTGTACAAAGTCTTCCATGACGCTGCTCCTTGGGAATGGATGGTTCGCACCAATACCATACCCCTTTGAGCAGCGTCTTTCATTGGTCCTTTGGTTGCGGCCCCGACAGGGGCCGCGTCAAGTTCTCCGCGGTGAATCTCTTTCTTCTTCCCCTTCTTCTTCTTCTTCTCTCTTACCGATTGAACGTGGCATGCATCCGATCGCAGTAGTACCGCACGTTGTCCCACTCGGCATCGGGCGGGATGCGGTGGTCGGGGCAGGGGATGAAGCCGCCCAGTTCCACCAGCGGGCGGAGGCGTTCGACCTCGGCCTCGACGGCGGCGCGGTCCTGGGCGAAGACCTTCTTGTCCATGCCGCCCACGCCTCGCAGCTCGCGGCCGAACTTCTCGCGCCACGGCGCGATGCTCGCGTGCCATGTGCCCACCTCGATGGGGAACATTGTGTTCACGCCGTTCTCGATCCAGGTGGGGATCAGCGAGTCGATGCAGCCGTCGCAGTCGAGGCTGACGATGTGGATGCCGTGGGCGTTGACCAGGTCGGTGATGCGTTTGTACTGCGGGCCGACTTTCTCGTGGAACACACGCGGCGAGATCAGCGGGCCGTTCTTGAAGCAGATGTCTTCCCAGAAATGGGCGAAGTCGAACTTCGCCCCGGTGTCCAGCACGGCCTTGACGCACTGGTAGGCGAGATGGCCGACGGTCTCGATGATCTCATCGAACAAGGGCTCGTCGTCGACGGACAGGAAGCACGAGCCCTCGACGCCCAGGAAGTTGCGGATCTCGCCGTAGAGGCTGCCGCAGTGCAGGCCGTAGAGGAAGTCGCGTTTGTCAGCCTTCAGGAACTCCAGCCCGCCGGCGTGGAAGGGCAGGGTGTGGTCGCCGACTCGCACCTGGGAGTCGGTGACGCGTTGGGGGAAGAACTGGAAGCGGTGTTTGTAGAGTTCTTCCCAGGCCTTTCGGCCTTTCATGAGGTTGTCGATCTCGGGAGGAATCCCGTCCCCGCCGGGCTTGGTCAGGATGATCGTGCCCGCCCCGGTCAGGATGTGCTGTGTGCCGTCCTCGAAGGTCTTGACGACCTTGCTCTCAAAACCCGGGTTCATTCCCGTGGAGGCCCCGAAGCAGGCGTAGTAATCGAAGTCGAACCCCAGTTTCGCCGACAAGGCCGCGTCGGTGGGCCCGCCGTCGTACCAGTTCCGGGCGTCATCTTCCGTCAGATGCCCTTCCCTCACCCACTTCCAGAGCGTCTCGCCCCAGTATCCAAAATGCACAATCGGCAGCCGGTCATACGGCTGATAGTTCAACACGGCCAGGACTCGCTGGCGTTCGTTCATGGGCATCTCCTAAGCTACAACACAATCCGCCAAATCGCGGCGGCCTATTCTACAAGGCGACAGGGAATCAACAAGGGCAATCCTGCGCGGGTACCTCCCAGGCCGCGGCCATTCTCTCTGGCACTCGACTCACCAATGAGCGTCGTGGATTGCAGCGTGGTCAACCGCACCCGACGCGCGGGGGACCCGGCGGCGGTTCCCCCGAACCCCCTTCCCCGGCCCACACAGGCCAGAACAACGGCTCGCCCGATCCGCGCGGCTTCGCCTTCCAGTTCTGTTGGGGGGTGTGTGGGCCGGGGAGAGGGGTTTGGGGAGAGCGTCCGCACGCTCTCCCCATGTTTGTGCTTGCGGTGATTCCACCGTTACGAACGGTCCGTCGTTCACGATCTTCGCTTCTTTGGGAGCGTGACGCCCTTGGCGTATCGCTTGGCGTACTTTCCTCGGACACCTTTGGAGAAGTCGTATTCCGCCTGCATCTCGACGTCACGACCAGTCTTCTTAGGTTTCTTCAAAAGCAGTTTCGCGACGACAGCTGCCACATCGTTTGAGTAACCAGATTCGGCAACCTTCTGCAGGCGCGACATGATCCACTCATGATCGAAGAGCAGCCACTTTCTCTTCTTGAAATGCTTAACCAAAGCCGTGCGATCCTTCTCGCTGGCAATCTTGCCGGCGGCCAGGCACAGTTGAACTTTGGTCTTGGGTCGGCAGGCGCCCTGCTCCGCCAACTGCCTGACAAGCCGTTTGAAGACAACTCGCCACAGATGGTCCTGATTAAAGAGCTTGTACCGATTTGCGCCTTCAGGCTTCTTGTCCACTAACGCGTGATGAAACACGCCCATGGAATCAAGAAACGACTTGCACTCGACTGCCAGTATGGTGCTAGTGGCAGGCTTGTAGGCAATCAGGTCAATCTCCCACCTGGGCGCAGAGGCCTTGCCTACCCGGCGTTTCTCGGCCTTTGTCAGTTCCACCTTGAAGGACCTGCGAATCCAGTACCCTTCACGTTCCAAGAGCCCCGCGATCACGTCTTCAAACGCGTCCATTGCCCACCTCTCCCGTCACGGTTTTCCCGGCCAGGTGAGGATGGCGCCGGTGTCGGCGCTGGTGGCGTGGGCGGCGTAGCGGCCGAGGGCGCCGTGGCGGATGGGGGCGGGGCGGGTGCGGTAACGCTTGGCGCGGCGGGCGAACTCGGCGGCGGAGACGCGGGCGTTGAGCCGCCCGCGCGCGATGTCGATGTCGATGACGTCGCCGTTCTGGAGCAGGCCGATCTCGCCACCGGCGGCGGCCTCGGGGGAGACGTGTCCGATGCAGGGCCCGCTCGTGCCGCCGCTGTAGCGCCCGTCGGTGAGCATGAAGCATTTCTCGTAGAGGCCCAGCCCCCGCATGTAGCTGCTGGGGGCGAGCATTTCCTGCATGCCCGGCCCGCCGCGCGGGCCTTCGTTGCGGATGACGACCACGTCGCCGCCCTTGACCTTCCCGCCCAGGATCACGCGGCAGGCGTCTTCCTGGCTTTCACAGAGCACCGCCCGCCCCGTGAACCGGTACATGTTCGCCGGCAGGCCGGACGACTTCACGATCGCGCCGCGTCGGGCGATGTTGCCGTACAACACCACCAGTCCGCCCTTGGCCGTGAACGCCCGCGAAACCGGCCGAATCACGTCCTGGGCGTTCAACGTCTGCGTGTTCCGGGTGGGCAAGCGTTGCGGCTTCTCGCCGCGGTACATCGCCCGGACGGCCTGAACGCTCCGCCCGGTGGTCTTGCTGCCCTCGCGGTACATCCTCTTGGCGGCAGCGCAGACCTTCCGGCTGCGGAGGCTCCAGGCCGCCAGGTTATCCTTCAATGCCCGCCCGGTGACGGTCATGCACTCGCCGTGGAGAGCCCGGGGCATGTCGTCGGCCAGTTGCCCCAGGATGGTGTGGATGCCGCCGGCGCGGTGGAGGTCCTGAATGTGGTAGGTGCGGCCCTCGGGAGTGGAGGAGGGCGCCACACGGCAGATGTTGGGCGTGCGGTCGGAGACGCGATCGATGTCTTTGAGCGTGAAGTGAGTTCCCAATTCGCTGGCCAGGGCCAGCAGGTGCAGCACGGTGTTGCTCGATCCGCCCATCGCCATGTCGAGAACAAAGGCGTTCTCGAGGGCCTTGCGCGTCATGATGCGTCGCGGCAGGAGGGGGTAGTTGCTCTTGCCGCCGCCCCGCGCCCAGCCCTTGGTCATCTCGACGATCCTTCGGGCGGCCTCGTCGTAGATCGCCATCCGGGCCGGGCTGGTCGCCAGGCACGTGCCGTTGCCCGGCAGGGCCATCCCGATGGCCTCGCACAGGCAGTTCATGCTGTTGGCGGTAAACAGCCCGCTGCACGAACCGCAGGTGGGGCAGGTGTTGTCTTCGTACTCGGCGACCTGCTTGGCCGTCATCTTGCCCGTCTTCCGCTGGGCGACGGCGTAGAACTGGTCGATCAGGTCGACGTCGTGGCAACCCACGCGTCCGGCCTCCATGGGTCCGCCCGAGGCGAAGATCGTCGGGATGTTCAGCCTCGCCGCCGCCATCAGCATGCCCGGGATGACCTTGTCGCAGTTGGGAAGGCAGATCATGGCGTCGAACTGGTGGGCCTCGGCCATGGCCTCGACGCAGTCGGCGATCAGCTCGCGGCTGGCGAGGGAGTATTTCATGCCGTAGTGCCCCATGGCGATGCCGTCGCAGATGGCGATGGTGTTGAAGAGGATGGGGGTTCCGCCGGCCTCGCGGACGCGGGCCTTGACGTACTCGCCCACGGCGTCCAGGTGAACGTGCCCGGGGACCACGTCGGTGTAGCTGTTGACGACGGCGATGAAGGGGCGGCGGATGTCGGAGTCGCTCAGCCCGGTGGCCTTCAGCAGGCTGCGGTGGGGGCCTCGCTCCAGCCCGGCTTTGACGTTATCGCTTCGCATGTCAGCGGATCTCCTGGTCGCCGTTCTCGAGATACTCGGCGGCGGCGGTCATGGACGAGAAATTTTCGACGGCGGTCAGCACGTAGTTCCGGGTCGACTGGTCCCGCAGCGGGCGGATGGCCACGAACTCCGGGTCGTGGGACAGGGCCCGCAGATCGGCCAGCTTCTTGTAGCCGATCAGCCCGCAATATTGCTGCGTGCAGGCGCCCATATAAACCATGCGGGTGAGCCCGTAGAGAATGACCTTCGCGCCGTAGCGTTCCAGGATCGGCTGGATTCGCCGGAGGTAGACGGCGTAGTCGGCCTCTTTGCCGGGGATGATGTCGAACAGGTTCAGGACAACGATCACGGTGGCCTCACGGTCGCCCCGAGGGCGGTACAAGATACTTCTAGAGTACGCCTCGGGAGGGCGTTTGACAAGCCCAAGTCGACACATCCTGTTGCCCGGAGCCCCGCCCGGCCGATAGAGACACGACCCGCCGCGGGCAAATGCGCTTGACATGGCGGCGCGGTTCGGCGAATTTTACGCTTTCCGATGTGGCGGCGACGGTCCGCCGACCCACGCGGGCGACCGCCCTTGCGAGAGGAACGATGAAATCCGAACGACGACATGAGTTGAAACAGAACGTTCTCGGGGCCGAACTAACCAAGGCCTTCGGGTTCTTCCGCACCCACGGCAAGCTGGCCGCCTACGGCGTCCTGGGCATCGCCGCCGTCCTGCTGGTGTACGTCTGGGTGCAGAAGCACGCCCAGAGCAAGGAGCGCGGGGCCCAGGCCGACTTCACCCGCCTGGTGCTGGGCGGGGAGGCCCGCACGGAAAACCTGCCCCAACTGGAGGCCATCGTCGACGGCGACTCCAATGAGTTCCGGGCCGCCTATGCCGGCGTCACCGCCGGCGACGTCTGCGTCAACGTCGCCATGACGGGCGAGGGGACCATTCCGGCCGAGGAATACCGGAAGGCCCTTGCCAACGCCAGGTCGTACTACGACAAGGTTATCGAGAAGTTCCCCCAGCAGCCCGGCGCCGTCGCCAAGGCGCACATGGGCCTGGGCGTGGTGGCGGAGATGGAGAAGGGCCTGTCCGCCGCGCGGAAGCCTGTGGACGATGCCGCCGCCCTCAAGGCCACCGCCGTCGGCGGCGTGATCGCCCAACGGATACTGCAGGAGTGGGACGAGCTGGCCTCGCTGAGCCCCATGCGGAAGACCGCGTTGACGCCGCCGACGACCCAGCCGGCGGGCCTGCTTGCCCAGGCCGACATGCCCATCCCCGGCGTGCCGGTCCCCCAGGGCTTCAACGCCGACAAGGCCGCCCCGCAAGGCGCCGTCCGCTTCGTCGGCGGCGCCAGCGATCTGCAGGTGGTGAACTTCTACAAGGCCGAGATGGCCCAACGCGGGTGGACGCTGGCCGTTGACAGCCCGGTGGGGACCTCCGTGATGCTGGTCTTCATCAAAGACAATCAATACGTTGCGGCCAGGATCGGGGCCGTCTCGATCAACACGCAGATTGAACTGCGGGCCGGCACAGGCGCCGTGCCGGCGGAATTCGCCGCCCCGGCGACCCAGCCGAGGCCCGCCACCGCGCCAAAATAGTGTACGATTTTCTTAACTCCGTTGTTTACAGCGTTTTTTCGCGACCGTAGACTTTTGATTCGCACGGTAGGCCTCGGCGGTAGGAGCCGTCGGGGCCGCGTGCGGTAGAACCGGAAACCTTAGCCCAAGCGCTGGAGGTAGCAGGACATGGCAGACTTGAAAGCATTGGCACAGGCCTTGAACAAGGCCGACCGTGAAACCCTCAACACCGTTGTCGGCCTGACCAAGGCCGCGATGAAGGACGGCGTTCCGGCCGCGGAGATCCTCGAAAAGGGCCTCATTGCCGGAATGAGCGTTGTCGGCGAGCGTTTCAAGAAGAACGAAGTGTACGTCCCCGAGGTGCTCATCGCCGCCCGAGCGATGAACGCGGCGATGGAGGTCCTGGGCCCGGAACTGGTCAAGGCCGGCGTCCAGCCCCGCGGCACCGTCGTCCTGGGCACCGTCAAGGGCGACCTGCATGACATCGGCAAGAACCTCGTCGGCATGATGCTCAAGGGCGCCGGCCTCAAGGTCGTCGACGCCGGCATCGACGTGCCCGCCGACAAGTTCATCGCCGCCGCCAAGGAAAGCGGCGCCACCCTGGTCGCCATGAGCGCCCTGCTGACGACCACCATGCCCCAGATGGCCGAGGTCATCAAGGCCATCAAGGCCTCCGGCATCAAGGTCAAGACCCTCATCGGCGGCGCCCCGGTCACCCAGGCCTACGCCGATGAAGTCGGCGCCGACGGCTACGCCCCCGACGCCGCCAGCGCCGCCGACGCGGCCAAGAAACTCATCGGCGCCTGAGTTACAGTCGCCCAGCACCGTGTTTCCCCCAGGCCCGCGACCGGCATCCGAACGGTCGCGGGCCTGTTCTGTAAATCGTGCGTCCTCTGCAATGGGCGACATGGAGAACCACGAAGAACACAAAGCACACAAAGGCCACGAAGGAGAAGCAAGAATGGGTCTTGCTTCTATCTCGTTCCCCCGTTCTTTGTGATCTTCGTGTGCTTTGTGATCTTCGTGGTTCTCCCTGTCCCTGACGGAGAAACATTCTCCCTTTCCCGTCGGCTGTGGTTATGCTGATCGAATCGTGAACGACGAAACCGAACAACCCGAAGTGCTGGACGACCTCGACTCCGTCGAGACCACCCTCGAGGCCGAGGAGGACGGGCTCGAGCACGCCCGCATCGAGGTCCGCAGCGCCCTGGCCGGGCGGCGCCTGGACAAGTACCTCGCCGGGCGACTGGGAAAGAACACCTCCCGTACCTCCCTCCAGGGCTACATCCGAGAGGGCAACGTCACCGTCAACACCCGCATCGTCAAGCCCAGTTACACCATCCGATCCGGCGACGTCATCGACATGATGCTGCCCGTCGTCAAGGTCCGCGAGATTCCCGCCGAGCCCATCCCGCTTTCGATCGTCTACGAAGACGACGACGTGATGGCCATCAACAAACAGGCCAACCTCATTGTCCACCCCGCCCGGGGCAACTGGACGGGCACGCTGGTCAACGCCCTGGCGTATTACTTCAAGACGAACTGGCGTGACATCAGCGACCTGCCCACGACGGGCCCGGCCTTCCGCCCGGGCATCGTTCACCGGCTCGACCGCGACACCACCGGCGTGATGCTGATCGCCAAGAGCGAGCTGGCCCTGTGGCGGCTGGGGAGGCAGTTCGAACTGCGGCGAGTCCACAAAACCTACACCGCCATCGTTCACGGGCTCATGCCCCTCGACGAAGACGTGATCGACATGCCCATCGGCAAGCATCCGAAGTTCCGCGAGAAGTACGCCGTTCACCGCAACACGGGCCTGCCGTACCCCGCGACGACCAAGCCGGCCGTCACCCGGTACAAGGTGCTCGAACGCCTCGCCCACGCGGGGGCTTCGCAGGCGTCGTTCACACTGGTCGAGTTGTATCCGGAGACCGGGCGGACGCACCAGTTGCGTGTTCACCTCTCGGCCCTGGAGCACCCGATCGTGGGCGACCGGATGTACGGCGGCGGGCCCGTGTACCGCAGCCAGCTCGAGGGCCATTCCGACCGGGCCGAGGGCCCGCTCATCACCCGCCAGGCCCTTCACGCCCACACCATCCAGTTCAACCACCCCCGCACCCAGGCCCTGATGACCCTCTCGGCCCCCTGGCCCGAGGATTTCACCGCGACCCTGGAAGAGCTGCGAAGGCTCACAAGCGGCCGGTGAGGCGGGATGGCCGCGAACACCGCGAACGAAACGAACAGAACGAACAAAAGAAACAATACCTTGAAAGGGCAGGACGGGGGTTTTCTTCTTCTTGTTGATTCTTCGTATTCTTCCTGTTCGTCTCTTTGTTCGCGTTTTGGTTCGTCCCCCGGTTCGCCTCGTTCGCGGCCATCCTTTTCCCAAAGAACCATCCAAGAACCTCTTGCATCTTCACCGCCTGCGCGTACAATGGCCCACCTGACCGGGCGATTAGCTCAGTTGGCTAGAGCGTGCGGATCACACCCGCAAGGTCACAGGTTCGACCCCTGTATCGCCCAGTAGCCCGCCGTTGTTCGCGTTCGCCTGGGATCGGCGAACCGCCGACGGGTATCCCCCGCGGCATCTCTGGTCAGACGAAAGCCACGGCTTCCATTTCCACCAGGAGGTCCGGGCGGCACACATCGGCCTGCACGTACACGGTGGGAATCTCGGGCGCCTGAAGCCATCGCATGGCGTTCCGGTAGACGGCGAACACGTCCCTCGTCTTGCAGAAGAGCGTCGCCATGGCGATATGCCGCAGGCTTCCTCCTACCCCCTCGAGGAGGGCCGCGACGTCCACGAGCGTCTCCAAACACTGCATCTCGGCATTCCCCGGATACAACGTGTTGCCGCGGGAGTCTATGCTCGCCGTGCCGGAGAGGAAGACGGTCTTGCGGTCTTCCACAGTGAGCGACATCCCGCGAGAGAACGCCGACCCATAGCTGAACGCCGGCCCCTGGCGTGGCGTGGTCAGGATCGGCACGGCCTTTGCCTTCCCGGGATCGCTTGTATCCAGGGCCAGCACGTCCATGCCGCACTCGCCCTGGGGGATCGACCTGGCCTGAATTCCCGGGCTGGCCGGGAAGGGGGACTTTCCGGCATCTCGCGCAAACCCCGCGGCCGCGTACAACTCCGTGCGCACCCGGTTGAACTCCCCGTACCAGTCAAGAATTCGGGGAAGATAGATCCAGGTGCGAATAACCTGAGAGTAGTTGAACCCGGCGGACCGAAGGGCATGGACGGCGTTCTCGAACATCGAGGAGGCCTGCGCGGTGACAGTGGCCGGCTTGGACCCGTCGAGAAGGTCGCCAAAGACGGCGGGCAGGTACAGCAGCCGGTAGCCTGGCCCGGTCCAGAGACGACCGGGGGCGGAGCCGCCTTGCCCATCCGTCGTGGCAACGGTGGTTCCCCCGTTGGCCTTGGGGGCGATGCCCCAGATCTGGAGACCGCAGAATCCGGTATCCGCCAGCGGCGTTCCTTCCAGCCACGTCACGGGAAGCGAGGCGTCCAGGCCGGCCTTTCGATACGCTTCCGCACGCGCCGCCAGGACGTGTTCCTTGACAGCCATCGTCCCATACACTTTGTCCTGGATGATCTGGATGCCCTTCTGGGCGACGATCGAAGCGACTTGGGCGAAATACTCGCCAGGAGACGCCGCCGCGGTCTCCGCCGTGACACACCCGCTCAGGCAGTGTTCAACGAAGGCCTTTCGCTCCAGGACGCGTTCGAGAATCTGGCACGACATGCGGCTCTCCTTCATTCCCGTTCGTAGGGCCGCTCCCCCGGGGAGGACGACGATTCCGCGGGGGGCGTCGCGATCGTCCTGGCGTCTCCGGCTGACGACTTGACGGCGCGAGCAAGCTCTTTCTGCGTTACCGTGACCGGGCCGGTGAAGGAGACGGTGATCTTGCCGTCCGCCTTGACCGTAGAGATCAAATGGAGGTCATCTTCCACGAGCATGAACGAACGGATCTGGGCGATCTCCTGATCTTCCGAAAGATCCGGGTTGTCATTAACGCGGCGCTGGTGCTAGCGTGCCCACTCGCCCCAGACAAGATCGTCCTCCAATACGTTCAGCACCACTCGCGCCGCGTCGGTCTCGCCTTTGACGAGTTTCACGAGCGCAAGGTGCTTGAGTGCCTTGCCGGTGGGGGCTATTTCCAGCATCTCATGGGCAGCGTGCTCGGCATTATTGACCCGCCCCAGGCCTATGAGCAGTTCACACAGCCTGTTCAGAAGGCCTGTCGCCCCTGCAAGCGGGACCGGCTCGCACACTTGCGGATACGCAAACATCGCCGAAGGAAGACATCCCGTCTGATAGAGCGCGAGATTGACGCCGTAGTTTATGGACGGCGAGTAAAGACGCAACGGCAACGTCTTCGCCTTCGCCAACACCTCAGGCCACAGTTGGTGTTCGGCGCAGTACTCGATCTCCAGCGACGTCCGCACATCCCGATCGATGGTGTAATACCCTGTCGCCGCGGCGCCGTACAGCAGAACCAACGACGCGGCCCAACCGATCCATCCCAAGGCACGGCCCGACGAGGCGACGGCCGCCGGCTGGGCGGGAGCCTGATCGGGCGTGTCCTTTCGCCGCTGTTTGTCGGGAAGCCCGGGGGCCGGAGGCGATTGCCTCTTCTCCGACCCGCGCAGCCGCTGCCATACCCCCATGGCCAGGGACTTGGCCTTCCGCCGACCGATCACCGCCAACTCGCACACGGGGAAATAGGCGTACAACGCCAGGATGGGCCAGTCCGGCAGACCCGGCGCGGGCAGGTTGGGATAGAACCCCGGGGAATGCGGCCACGCCAGGCCGATGTGCAGAAGAGCCCAATCCACGCCGAACTTCACCCCCGTGGCGACGCCCAGCAGCACGAGCCCCAACAGCCACCGCCGTTCCACCAGGATCTCGCCGATGACACAACAGGCCACGAAGACGCCGCCACCCACCACGCCCGTCACATAGTACAAGGCCGTGCAGAGAACAACGAAGAACGCCGTCCGCCACGCGATCCGGCGCGTCGGCGTCCGGAGCCAGGCGTTGGCTGCCGCCATGGTCAGCGCCACGCCGACGATCGCGGACGTGGGGAACTGGTACTGGCTGTAGAGCGGCAGGAGGAGAACCCCCGGCACGATCCACGTACCGCTCACACGTCCGCGGCCCACGGCGTTCATGAATCCGATGGTCGAAATCAGAAGGACCCACAACAGCCCCGCGAGCACCAGCGCGGCCCCGATGTCCCGTGAGAATCTTCTCACTCTCGACCACGCCGATGGGGTCGAGGTGCACTTCGTTCCCGAATCTGTGACTTTGGTGTTCATCGCCTTTCCACTGTGTCAGAGGAACGCCTCGGGCGGACCGCGGCCGTGAGGCCAGTGATATCTTCGGTCATATCCACATGCGAATCGTGTAATGTGCGGCTTCAGGGCCGTTGGCAGAGGCCCGGGCCGACTCGGCGGACGCTGTACCGCCTCCGCCGGCCGCTCCCCCGTAACGAGGTCGCTGACATGGCGTGCATTAATGCCACCGCCGAAGCGTTTGGCGGGGCAGAGGGCGCTCGTTCCGCCACGGGCGGGACGTGGCGGCCTGACGGCGGAGAATCACGGTGTCATTTCGTTCCGTGCTGATCGGGTTGCTGGCCGGCGCTGCTCTTTGTGCGGCCACGTATTTCAATGACCTCGTCATCCGCCAGAGCTACCTCGTCGGCAGCTACATCGCTTTCGCCGTCTTCGGCGGGCTGGTTGTCTTCGTCCTGCTCGTCAATCCGCTGCTCCAGAAGATCCGCCGCGGCTGGGCCTTCTCCGGCAGCGAACTGGCGGTGGTCGTGGCGATCTCCCTGGCCGCCTGCTACATCCCCGGCCGCGGGCTCATGCACTACTTCTGCACCGTCCTGATGAGCCCCCACGCCATGAACCAGCAGAGGATCCCCTGGCAACAGCACCACGTTCTGGCCCTGGCCCCCGAGCAGATGCTCGCCGACCCCAGCGCCAATCCCGACGACGCCCTCAACCGATTCTACCAGGGCCACGCCGGGCAAGGGCACATCGGCCTGGGCGATATCCCCTGGTACGCCTGGCGAAGAACCCTGGCGTTCTGGCTGCCTCTGCTGGTCACCATGAGCGTCGCGGTGGTCGGGCTGGCCCTGGTCGTCCACCCGCAGTGGTCCACCCACGAGAGGCTGCGATACCCCATCGCGCTGTTCGCCGACGCCCTCCTGCCCGGCCCGGAGGGCCAGCGGGCAACCGTCTTCCGCAACGCATTCTTCTGGCTGGGCGCCGCCGCCGTGCTGGGCATCCACGCCGTCAACTACGCCCACGCCTGGTGGCCGCGGTTCATCGAGATCCCCGTCCGGTTCGATTTCTGGCCCCTCCTGAAGCTCTCCGACACGTTTGCCGCCGGGGGGCCCTGGGGCCTCCTGGACCCCAGGATCTACTTCATGTGCGTCGGCTTCGCCTACTTCCTGGCCACCGACCTGTCGCTCTCGCTGGGGGTGGCCCCGTTTCTCTACGTCTGGTTCACCGGCCTGTGCGCCGTCCACGGGGTCACCCTCGCCGGCGGGTTCATGCAGCCCAGCATCGAGCAGTTCCTCTACGCCGGCGCGTGGACGGGCACGTGCCTGGTCCTGCTCTACACCGGGCGGCGGTATTTCTGGAACACCTTCAAAAAGGCCCTGGGCCTGGGCGGCGCCGACCACGTCAAACGCTACAGCGTCTGGGGCGCCCGCGTGGCGGCGTTGGCCCTGGCGGCCTTCGTCGCCCAACTGCTCGTCCTCGGGCTGGACTGGCCCCTCGCCGCACTCTACACCGTCGGCGTGGTGGTCCTCTACGTCGCCGTCGCCCGCGTCGTCGCCGAGGCGGGACTCTATTACCTCCACCCGTTCTTCTTCCCCTGCGCCACCATCGTCGGGTTCCTCGGCGCCGAGGCCGTCGGCGCCAAGGGCGCCCTCATCCTCTTCATGCTCTCCTCCCTCCTGCTGATGGACCCCCGCGAACTGCTCATGCCCTTCGTCGTCCAGGGCCTCAAGATCGTCGAACTCCAACGCGTCCCCGTCGGGCGCGTCGGCGCCCTGGCCGTCCCCATGGTCCTGGTGGGCTTCGCCGTCGCCGTCCCCGTCACCCTCTACTGGTCCTACGACCGCGGCATCAACACCGCTTCCGACGGCTGGACCACGGGCGTGCCCGGCACGTCCTTCGACGCCGTCGTCGCCGCCGAGGAGCATTTCGAGGCCGTCAAAGGCTACCCCCTCGGCGACCGCCACACCGGCTGGGAAAAGTTCGCCGCCATCCAGCCCTCGCGTCCGCACGTGACGGCCTTCGCGGCGACGCTGGTGCTGGTGTTGGCCTTCACGGCCGCCAGGATCCGCTTCCCCGCCTGGCCCCTTCACCCCATCCTGTTCGTCACGCTGGCCAGCTATCAGTCGCGGGTGCTGGCCTTTTCGTTCCTCGTGGGCTTCACCGTCAAAGCCGCCGTCAGCCACCTGGGCGGCGTGCGGCTCTACGAGCGAGTCAAACCCTTCATGATCGGCCTGATCGCCGGCGACCTCCTCGGGGCGATCCTTCCCAACGTCATCGGAGCGGCCTATTACTTCACCACCGGAATTCTTCCCAAGCCCTTCAGCGTCCTGGACTGAGCCGCCCCGGGTTCCCTCCGACGCCGCGCCCGGGTATAATCCCCCGAGCGCGCAAGGAGTATCCGTAGTGCCCCTATATTCCCGTAGTGCAGGCTTCGCTTGTCTAGCCGTTATCCTCGTTGCCTTCTCCGCCGGCGTGGCCGCCGCCCAGGCCCCGCTGCCGACGATGCGCGCGCCCGACGGCGCGCCGGCGGCGTGGAAGGATGTCAAGATCGACTGGAAAGGCTCGTGGGATGAAACCCTTGCGGCCAACCTCGACCCGGGCAAGAACTGGCAGAAGACCGTCGAGGCCGACGAGTCGCTCCGCCAGGGGGCCGGCGTGATCGTTCGCCTGCGGGAGATCGCCGTTCTCGAGGCCATGGTGGAACACTTTCCCGCGCCCACGCCCAAGCGGCAGCAGGCGTATGCGACGATCGCCAAGGCCTACGCGGGCCTGGGCGACCGGGCACGGGCGGTGGGGTGGCTCAAGAGGCAGGTGAATGATTACCCCGACGCGAAGGCCGCCGCGGCCGAGGCGATGGCGGGGATTCTCGAATACTCCTGTCCCTTCGACTCGGCCCCGGAGGCCGCCGCGTGGGCGCAGTACGCCGGGGGCGGTTTGGAGGCGTTGGTGAAGGCCGGGGCCGTCCCGGGCAACGCCCCCGCGGTGATCCAGGCGAGGGAGAGGCTGTGCGTGGCGTGGCGTCAGGGGCAGCGGCCGGTGTTGGCGCGTCGGTATTTGGATTCGTTGCGGGCGGCCGAGAGCGGCAACAAGTGGTGGCAGTTGGCGAAGGCGCAGTTGCTGCTGGGGGCCGGGCACGTGCCCCAGGCGGCGGGTTTGATGCAGCAGGCCGGCAACGCCCAGCAGGCCGGTGCAATGCGAGAGCAGGCCAGGGCGGGTCGGGCGGACGTGGACGTGGCGCCCCTGCCGGCGGGGCTGGAGCAGCGGCTGGAGCGGCTGGCCGGGGCGATTCGCCTGACGGGCACGAAGGCCGTCCAGAACGCCGAAAGCGTGCAGGACGTGCTCACTCGCTGCGCCGACAGCGGGGCGATTCAGGCGGTGGATGAAGAACTTCAGGCCAGTTCGGTCGTGCTGCTGGACCGGAGCCTTCAGGCCCTCAAGGGCGAGTTGGGCCCGTTGCGGCAGTGGGAGCAGCAGAGCGCCAAGCGGCTGGCCGACGCCCTGCCGGCCAGCGGGGGCGAGGACGAACTGGCCAAGCTGGTGCGGCGGTATCCGTGGGCGCAGCGGGTGCAGGAAGTGCTCGTCGAGCGGGGCGAGCAGGCGCTGCGAGAGGGTCGGTACGACTGGGCGGCCGGGGCGTTCGAGACCGCCGCCGCCCACGCCGAGGACCCGGCCGTGCTGGCGCAGGCGAGGCTGGGGCTGTGGCTGGCGTTGGGGCAGGGGACGGCCGGTCGCGAGGCGATGGAACAGGCGATGGCCCAGGTTCCCGACGCGACGGCGATGCCGCGTGGGGGGGAGGCCGGGACGGCCGGCGAGGCCAAGGCGTTCGTGCGAAAGGTGACCAGCGGGGCCCAGGAGGCCGTCGCGCCGCTGCCTCGCGCGCCGACGCAGAAGCTCCAGTTGCCCGCGGCAATGGCGGCCCAGGCGCCGGCCTCGCGTGGGCGTTACGAGTCGTGGAGTCTGGGCCCGTGGGCCATTCGGCGGATCGAGTGGCAGGGGCGTCAACTGGTACTCTCGGGCCCGCGGTATATCGCGTGCTACGACGGGTCGACGATGGCCCTCCGCTGGCACCACGCGGCCCCGGGGGCGGGCGAGGCGCCCGAGGAAACGCCGGGCGAGAGCGCCGTCGCGAGGATTCGCGGGGTGTGGCGACCGGCGGCGCTGGCGTCGCCGTATTCCTCTTCCTCCGCGGGCGGGCGGGTGGTGTACGCCCTGTTCGGCCGCGGGGAGGGCGGGTCGGACCTGTCGGCCTTCGAGGCCGCCTCGGGACGGGAGATCTGGACAACCCAGGGCCGGACCGAATGGGAGGCCATGCGGATTCTCAGCGAGCCGACCGCCGGGGCCGACGTCGTCTACGTGCTGGCGATGGAGCAGGATCTTCGTGGAACCTGCTCGGTGTACCTGCTCTGCCTGGCCGCCGACGACGCGAAGATCGTCTGGAAGCGGCGGCTGGGGACGATGGGATACCAGGACCCTCGGATGGAGATGGCTCGCTACGCCAGCGGGTTGGCGATCCACCAGGGGTCGCTGTACGTTTCGACGAACATGGGCATTCTGGCCAAGTGCCAGGCGCGTGACGGTTCGCTGGAATGGCTGCGGACGTACTACGCGGCCAACCCGGGCGAAGGGGCCGCCGCCCGCGCCCGGCGGGAGGGCTCCGTGCCGCTGGTGATCGGGTCGCGGGTGTACTTCGCCCCGCGCGACTACAGCGGGGTGATGGCCCTCGACCGCCAGACCGGTCAGTTGGACTGGGAAAGCCCGCTCGTGCCCTCCGACCAGGTGCTGGGCCTGGCCGGGCGGGTGATGGTCGTCCGCGACGCCGAGGAACTGGCCGCCCTGGACACCGCCACCGGCGAGGAGCTCTGGAGCATACCGGCCGAGTCGTCCGCGTCGGCGCCGGCGGTGATCGCGGGTCAGAACATTCTTATTACCGCGGGCGACAAGCTCCGGCGGATCTCCGCCCAGACGGGCGAGGTCGTCGAGGAGACCGCCCCGGCCAAGGCCATCGGGACCGAGCAGGTCCTCCTGCCCGGGGGCGTGCTGGTGGAGATCAGCGAGGAAGTCCGCCCTGGCGTCATGGCGGGCGAGAGCGGGCCGCCCGCCGGTCCGTTGGCGCCCCCGTTTGCGAAGCGATGGGGCCTCACCTGCCGGGACCCGCTGCTGGTCGTGCCGCCGTCGGCCCAGCCGGCCGGCGATCTGATCGGCGTGGTGGCCTGGGAAATGCCCCTCCGCGAGCCCCCGGATTCGGTGGGCTTCCACGGGCGGCTCATTGTGTTCGCCACGGGGCCCGAACTGCTGGCCGTCGATAAGGAGACCGGGGCCGTCCGCTGGCGCAGGACCTTGCCCTTCGCCGTTGACCTCGTCTCCGGGGATGACCGCGTGATCGTCGCCGGGCGGACCTCGCCGGAAAGCCCGGCGATGGGCCTGGCCCCCGAGACCGGGGCGGTGCTCTGGCATCGCTGGTTCGGACAAGAGCCCCGCTTCACCGGGGCCGACCGCCTGCGTTGGCTCTCCGTGACGGGCGAGCCGGGCGCCCCGCCCGTGCTGCGGCTGTACTGGAGCGGGGCGTTGTTCGGTCGCGAGGGGCGGCGGCCCGCCGAAGTGATCAAGCGACAATTGCGCGGCCACATTGCGGTAGTGGCGATGGATCTGCGTGAAGACCAGAACCATGGCCGGCGTGATGAACACCACGAGATACGCGCCGTCGGGAAACTTCG
>JAPLNA010000235.1 GCA_026693065.1 Planctomycetota bacterium | reverse complement strand
GGTGATGTGCTCGTTGGTCCCGCTGAGGCAGTAGGCCCCGCCCTTCTTCCCCTGGGGCGTGTACTTGGCACCCACGACTGTGCCGTGGTTGCCCTTGCCGCTCAGGTCGGTGACCTTGGCGCCTTCGTCCGTGTCGAAGGCGAGGTGTAGAACGGGGCCGGCTGAGTTGTCGCTGATCTTCACCCGCCAACTGCCGCTGTTGTCGCCGGGGATAAGGTCATTGCACAGCAGCACCAATCTTCCGGAGGCCGGCGCTACGAAGCTGCCCGCCTTGCCGAGTTGAACACAACCCGCGTCGCCAGAGGGGCGGCTTCGTCTATGGCGGACAACAGGCCCACGATCCGTCTCGTCGAGTTGAACGTAACCCGCTCCGCCGATCTTGCCCACCAGCGAATGGGTCGCCAAACCCGGACAAGGAAAACGCGAGTCAGCCGGTTGCGGGTCGGTCACCGATCCGTCCATCTGCGAAATGGTGTGGCCATCCGGATCAGCTTTGTGGGCTGGGCCGCCATTGGGGCCGCCGACGTTGATGCCCACCAGGCCGGTCGCCTCGAACCAGTAGCGATGTCCCTGGATCACCTCCCCGGCGTCGGCGGAGCCGTTGGCGGGCACGGAGATTCGTCCCTCGGCGGGCCTGGCGGCAGGCTGTCCGCCCCCCGCCCGATACAGGCCGGCGACTTCGTCCCCGGACAACGCGCGGTCGAAGATCATGATCTCATCCAGCGTGCCGAAACCCCAGTACCCGTCCCCGGCGAGACTGGCGCCGACCTTGGCGGTGGAGTCCCTCTTTCGCAGAGGCGCATCGCCCGCCGCCGTCTGAGCCACCAGCACCCCGTTCTGGTACAACACGAACTGGCCATTTCTCTTGAAGGTGAAGCACAGGTGGGTCCATTTGCCCACGCCGGTCGGTCGGCCGTATAGCTGGAGCCTCCCGTCTTTGGCGGTAACCACGGAGGCGTAGGACTTGTGCGGCGGGACCAGATCCAACGACGAGTCCGCCTGGGCCCACAGCCCCCACACGTCGTTCTGCGCCCCGTGGCCAAACTGAGTGGCCACCGACGCCCCCCGCGCATCCCTGGCAGGCCGCACCCACCCGGCCACGGTGATCTCGTCCATCCCGCTGAGATTGCACCCGGTATCGATGTACCGGTTCTCGTCGAAGTCATAGGCCCCGCCGACCTTGCCGTTGGGGGTCCACGTGGCCCCGCAAACGGTGCCGTGGTTGCCGCGTCCGCTCGTGTCGGCCACCGTATCGCCCTTCTCGTCGAACGTGTAGTGCAGGGCCGGCCCCGCCTGTCCGGCAGCCCCGGCGGCTCTCGCCCCGGCCGCGGAGACCTCGATCTTCGCCGTGTCCGCCAGCGGCACCGTCAGCGTCCCGTAGGGGGTCTCGACGTCCAGCTTGGTGGTCTTGGGCCGGCCCGTCAGCTTGTCGCCGTTGTTCATCTCCAGCCTGACCTGCTGCCAGGTCTCGCCCTTGGCCGAGAGCGGCTCGACCACGATGGTTCGGATGTCGGCCAGCAGTACGTTCAGCGTGCCGTAGGAGCAGGCGACCGCAAAGGCCTCCAGCCTGGTCTTGCCGCGAACCTGTGACCCATCGCGCAATCCCAAGGCCAGGGCGATCGTCGCATCGGCCGGGCGGTTCTCGCTCGACCCCCTGTCCTCCAAACTCTCCGCGACCGTCAAGGCCGGCCACGCCAGCACAACGCTAATAATCGCCAATGTCAGTTTCATGGGGCTTCTCCAAGTGGCCTGCATGGAATAGTAGACGCTCCGGGACCGGCTGGGTTCCAGGAAATGCCTACAGCTTCCGATTCCTTTCGGGGCACTGTGTGCCGGTAGTCGACTTTGTCGCCAGAGCCGTCACGTTGTGGCTGGGGGCGCCCTTGCACTATCCCCCTCGGGTCCGCGCCGTCCACGAAGTCCAAATGATTCTGCCCCGGCAACTGCTACCTGGGATTGACCAGGCGGCCGATGAACAGGATGAGGCCCGTCTGCCTGTCGCGGATCAAGAACACGAAGGGACTGTCCGCCCGGAAGACCGGCGTGAAAGGTACGGTGTCATCGGGCGCCGCACAGGCCCCACCGCCGCTGAACATCACCGTCGCCGCCGCGGCCTCCGTCCCCTTCTCGTTGACGTCCACGAAGGCCCTGTGCGCCACGCGATAGATGTACAGCTTATGCAGGGGGTCGTCGCTGTTGGTCATGCCATCCAGTTGAGCCCCTTGGGGCCACTGCGGCTGGCGGAACACCCGAACCATGCCCATCTCCTGCAGCAGCTTGCCCATGTCCAGGTCGGCGCTCAGCCGGAACTTCGGCACGAACACCTCCACCTCTCGCCCCCGCAGCTTCTTGATCCACTCCGCGAGATTTCGCGCCGTCAGCTTCTTCTCCAGCCCCGCTAGGCTCTCCCGTGCCTGCGGCAGCAGCAGCACCATCGATAGCGCGTCTCCCTTGTACGGCAGTTCCAGCATCTGGAACCCGCCGGCGCCGGGATAGAGTTTCTTCTGGTCCGTTTCACCCCGGGCGATCCGGTCGGGGGTATCAAAGAAAGACCCGTCGCTGCGGAAAGCCGCGTACCCGGCCTCCTGCGTCTGGTGCATAAGGGGCACAATCATGGCCTGCCCCTGGGGCACGTAAAAGTCCTCCTGGGTGGTATTGCTCTCCTGGAACACCTCTTTCCATTGGCCATGGAAGTACACCGCGTTGGTCAGTACCAGTCGCATCAGATCGCGTGAGGACTGATCCACGCTGCCCGGATCGATAATGTCTTTGATCCGCCCGTTGGTTTGGCGGTCGACCCAGGCGTTGATCTGCCGGCAGGCACCGTCGAAGTCGCCGGGGAAGTCCACAAGGGATAGCTGGCCGGTCTTGTAGTACCGCCGGATCGTCCCCAGATACCCGGGAGCGAACGGATAGCCTTTGTCGCCCCAGAGGGCGTTAGCCGTCCGAAGCTCGTACTGGTCGACCTGCACCTGCAGCCGGTTGATCTCAGCGGCGATCGCCTGGGCCTTTCTTTGCGGCTCGGTGTCCCCCACCCTCGGGCGCATCACCCGGTCGTTGGCCTCGTCGAGTTGCTTTCGGAGCATGGCGAGCTTCTCCCGCAGGGCCTTCCGCTCGGATCCCTCCTCGGGATTGAACCTCGCGTGCAGCGCCGCCATCCCTCTGTGGATGGTCTCCATGTCCCAGGGCGTGGCCTTGGCCTGTTCTCCCGTTCGCCGCAACGACGCCGGGTATCCCAGCACGGTGCCCATCTCCAGAGCGGTCTCGCCGCGCGCACCCTCCGCGGCCATCGCCAGCACGCTGGACATCGAGTACGGCGAGAAGAACAGGTTCGCCCGCGACCGGCCTTTGGCCGCCCGTTCATACAGCCGGAGGGCGAAGTCGCCGTTGGCGGCCACCACCGCCTCAACGACCTGGGCCCTGGCCTTGCCGGTCTCCGCCGCTGGGGTTTCGCCATCGGCGCCCCGCCCTGTCGGCACCCACATCACGATCGCCGCCAACGCCGCCGGGATTCCTGCGATTGGCCTCATGGGGTTCTCCTTTCGCGTCCCAACATCGACCCTTGGTAGTATCTCGCCCGTCGCCCTGTGTCTTCCGCCGCTTCTATTGTAGGCCGCCCCACAGGGCGCCGGCTCGTCGGGTTCGACGAAAACGGCGGAACCGGCAAGGGGCCTCGGTCTGCGTCGCCTGCGGCAGACCTAATCGATGCCGACGCCATCGCTAGAGATCCCACCGCTGGCGCGGCGCCAGGAACACGCCTGGGGGCGCCCCAGCGCCACGCTGACCCGTTAAATGACCCGGCGGGCGCCCCCGGCGTTCGGGCGCCGTAGCGGGCACGCTAGAGGCCTTCCCGCGCCATACGCCGATCCCCTCGGATCCGCCTTCACGACGTCCAGGATGATGATTCCGTTTCCAACGACTTGCCCGGCATCGGTTCTCGTCCATGACCGCGAACACCGTGAAGTAGGTGCGTTGGCGCTGGCGGTGTTGGCGATGTTGTCCTCGTGAACGCCCCCGCTACTGGCTGCGAGCAATGTCGGAACCTGGCCCCAATGTCGGGCAATGTCGGTGGTGAACTACTCGACATTGCTAAGTGCTGTATTTGTAGAGTAATACAGAGTAGTAATTGTATATAAAAGCAATGTCGGACTACTACTCTCTATTGTTCATCTTTCTCTGTGTACCACCAGTACTCAACTACTACAGGGGTACGTCCGACATTCCGACATTGCGACATTGCTCTCTATTCCTATGCCTACTCCGTATCCTGCCGGTCAACATGGTTAAGAACAGCGACAATCCCGCAGTGCACCTGGTGGAGGTGCGGGTATACGAGGCCGGCAAGTAGGTGCATGGCGATATCGTGTCATCGAATAAGACCCGGCCCCTCGAGGAAGACCGTCAGTCGGAATAGGACGCAACCATCATCTGATCCTCAGCGTCAGTATCCCGTGCTTGTGCAGGTCGGCCTGGAAGCGTTGCGTGCTCTGGCAGGGCTCAAGGGCCCTCTCCAAGAGGTCGTTCCGGCAGACAAAACGAGGACTCTCGAACTCCAAGGTCACCCTCGTGCCCGTTCCGCCGGCGTCCTGGAGACGCAGGATCCAGCCGTTTCCATCCTCCGCCGACTTCCAGGCTGTTACCACCACGTCGCCCGCCACGGTGAACGGCGGAACCAGGGGCGAGGGCAGGGGTTGTACCTGTACCCAATGCGGGTCAGGTCACCGTCGGACAGGCCCTCGTAGTAGGGCAGCAGCGAGTACTCGAACCGCTGTTTCCCCGCGTCACGCTGGCCGTCGGTGTCCCAGAATTCGTACGTACCCGGCTCCGCCACGCAGAACTCCCACTCCGGCGAGCGGAGCAGCGACAAATCAAACCGTCCGGGAGTGTAGCGGTTGCACGGAAGCCCCTTGTTCAGGACCGCCACCCCGCTACGGGCGTCGACGGCCTTGCGGACCCAGTGAAGCGTTGGGAACTCCATCGTATTGGACTTCCACTGACTGTAGTCGAGCTGGCTGGCATCGAACGTGCGGTCGATGAAGCCGAACGGCACCTCGTACGTCGCCGTGTCGCCCTCCGACCGCACGGGCACCAGCACGCGGATTCGCCGGCTGGCGGTGTCCCAGTCGATCTCCGTCACGAAGTCGATCCGCCGGCCGTCTTCCGACGGCCGGGCCGTCACGGTCCACTTCAGTCGTTTGACCTTCGGGTCGTGCCCGCGATAGGCCCCACGCCAGCGAATGGCTCCCGGCGCCGCCTCGACGGCGGTGTTGTACTCGCCCAGTAGGATCGCCGTCATGTCGTGCTGGACGCCTGCCAGCGGTTCGATGCGCTGGCCCCAGGCGTCGCCGAAGTCGTGCTCCATCACCAGTTCGCCAATCCGCGGGTGGCGATTCACGCGGATCGGCGCCGGCACCTGGCCGAAGACGTCCTGGCCCTCGCACAGGATCGACACAATGCCCGCCCGGTCGAACTTCACCGTCAGGCGGCCGAGTTTCTTGCGGCCCTTGCCGGCGCGCACCGGGGTGAACTTCTCGATGGTTTTCCGCCCGCCGGCCGGCACGGGGGCGTACCGGAGGGCGACCTTCTCGGCCGCATCCAGCATGTCCGACAGTTCAACGAACGCGTTGTCGATGTGGGTGCCGGTGACGGCGTCGTGAAACTGGCAGAAGGTCAGGTTCCGCCAGGCCTCCGCGAGGGCCGGGGGCGGGGCGGCCGGGATGCCCGCCTGCCAGGACGCCCCCGCCAGCGCCGCCTCGGCGGCCAGCAGCCGGTACGTCACCGCGCGCACCCGTTGCTTCATCCCGATGCGCGAGACCATGCACCCGGGCATGGCCGGGTTGAGGTCGACCGAGGGTTTGTCGTCGCGGCCGGCCAGGGCCTGACGCATGACCGGGCCGAACCGCTCCGCGATGTCCGTCTGGTTGGCGAAACGGAACGTCGCCTTGCCCGCGAAGCGTGCGTGGAACTCGTCGATCAGGTCGGCGATCCGGGGGTCGGGCAGGATCTCCTCCGCCATGATGCCCAGCACGACGTAGGGCCCCTCCGCCGCCGCAGCGGCCTCGAAGGCCCGGCGAAGCCCCGCCTCGTCGAAGCCGGGCACGAAGATCATCCCGCTTTGCCTGCACGCGCGACACCCCTGGCCCCGGCAGGCAGGACATGGTCGGTTCTTCTCGAACCCCCCGGCCCCGACGGCCGGCGCCCGGTCAAAGCACGGGATCTTCGTGCCGTCGATGCCCACCCACACGTCCTCGCCCAGCGTGCGATAGGTCAGCTTGCAGGCCACCTCCGCCCCCACCCCGCGGAGTACCTGCGGATAGTTCGGGCTGTTGCCGAAGGCGTCCTCCAGCCAGGCCAGCTTCAGCGCGGGGTGGTCCTCGCCGACCAAGTCGCGGTAGAACGGCCAGGCGGTCAGGAAGTTCCTTACCAGCCCCTCGGCCGCGGGCAGGACGGTGTCCTGCACGACCTCGCCGGCGAGTACGACGTTCAGCCGCCCGTCTCGCGCCATCTCGCGAATCGTGTCCCGCCGCCCCGGGTTCCGCTCCAGGTATTTGCGCAGAATGCACGCCTGCCCTTCGCTGAACGTGTAGCCGCGCCCGGCCAATTCCAGCCACCGTTCGAGGCAGCGTTCCTCGACCTGGGCATAGCTCCGCACGGTCAGCCCGTGCTTCCGCGCCGGCCGGTCAAAGCACCGGCGCCAGACCGTGTCAAAGTGCAGATGCGGAATGACAAGGACTTCGGTGGCCATGCCAGATTCCTTTCCTCTTGCCGTATTCACCTCGTTATGGCCCACACGGGCTCCGCTACACTCGGAGGCGAAGGATCCCCGGCCCAGGCATTGTCAGGTTGTAGAAGATCGGGTTCATGAGTCTCCACGATACGACAGGCGGATTCCTACAACGTGACCTTTCCCGTCGCGACGAACTCGCACGCCCTGAGGGTCACGCGGCGAAAGCCGTCGCTCTCGAAGGCGATCAGATTGGGGTTGCCCGGCCCGACGTGGCCCAGCACCTGGTGGAAGACGCGCCCCTTGCCGTACTGCGTGAGGACGTGAATAGGTTCCTGCCGGCCCGTACCGCCCGTCTCGACGGCGCTGTAGCCTGTCGCCAGGACGTGACACTTCACGCCGTGCATGTGGACGAGCTTGTGGTAGAGCTCGTCGGTCTGGCGGTAGTCGGGAAGGCCCTTGGTGATCGGGTGCTCGCGGTCGACGAAGGTGACGGGGAACTCGTGGAACTGCCCGTGGCTGGCGCCCTCGCGCCAGAGCAAGCCGACCATCTTCTCGAACTCGACCCATCCGGGGAAGGCGTTGTCGGCGGCGTGCATGACGACCAGACCCGTGCCCCCGGCGACGGCGGCCTCGAAGTTCGTTTTGGCGGCCGGGGACCACTCCGGGCCGTTGTAGTCCATGAAGATCAGCGAGTAGCTCGCCAGGGCCTGGGCGTCTTCGAGGGTTCTTGACGGATCCTCGGTGACGGCGACCTCGAAGCGCCCGCTGGCTTCGAGCTGGGCGCGGATCACGGGGGTGGAATACTTCCAGTCGTGGTTGTTGGCGCCGGAGAGGAGGAGGGTTCCAATCTTCTGCATGGCGGGTTCCTTTGATCCGGGATTCTCCGGATGGCCTTTTGCTGACGACCGCCGCCAGCCATTCCAAAGATCTTACTTCGCTTTGGTGTTTTGTCCATCGAATCCCATCGTCCCGAGCCATTACAGAACCCGCCAGGCATGGTCGAAAGCTCGATTTGTTGCCCCGGGAATACTTGTTCTTGTGTTTGGAGACAGACCGGCTGCACTGTTCCCACGCCTTTCGTACGATATTGGCGGCGAACCCCACCGTCTGAACACTACCGATTGGGGTGTACGGTGGCGAATCCGTTCCCAACTCGTTCGGAAACAGTCCACGCGGTAGGCGCGCCGCGGAACGCCGCGATCTCGTCAGATACCGTCACAGCGAGCGCCGGGAAGGGCGCCTGGCGCGCGCCGGAGGCCCTTTGGGCCCCGGGGGCGCCTCTCGGGTGCCCCCGCGGGCTTTGGCTCATCCTGGGCAATCCTAGCGCGCGCTGGGGGCTATCTAGCCGGCAACCTGGGCTTCGTCATGAACCGTGCCCCTCGGATTCGCGCTCACGAACGCCGTGATGAACTGCATGAACTCTCGCCGTTCCCAGCTGCCCGGATCGCCGTGGGGAAGCCGCGGCGCCCACACGGGGCACGTGCAGCGCTGCCGGAGTTCGTGGACGGTCTTGGCCACGACGCGGTCTTCGTTGGCCCCGGCGTCGCCCATGACGATGACGCCCTTGCCGGTGCCCCAGGTGGACGCGATCAACTCGAACTGGGCGTGGCTCATGGTCTGCCCCAGGCTGCCGATGCACGGGGGGCCCTGTCGGGCCATGTCCGTGGGGCCCTCCACCAGGATGCAGAACTCGTACGCTTTGGCCTGGTCGTATCCGATCAGGTTCTTCGACCGCCACCCTGTCCCCGGCATCGTCAACCAGCGGATCGCAGTGAAATCATGGTCTTTCCTATCCTGTGGCGGATCATAGGCCAATCGCGCTTGCCAGCCAACCTCCACGCCATCGCGTGTCACGGGCATGATAATTCTGCCGGCGCAACCGCCGTGCATGGTCTGCGGGTCGCCCCTCCAGCAATACCTCCAGCCGTAGACCTCGGACACGAACTTGGGGTCCAGGCCGCGGCCGGCCAGGTACGTGCAGGCCTTCGCCGCCCCCGGATACATCGGGTCCAGCAGGTTGGCGCAGTCGCCGGGCGTCCGATAGGCGTCCTCGGGCTGGGGCTGGATCAGCGGCGACGGTGCGGGAAGCGCCACGCGTCCCAGCCGTGCCTGGCCCAGGAGCTCGAAGAGATCCCTGCCGCCCTTCTCGCACCTGAAACACCTGGCGTAGTAGATTCGCCGGCCGGTCTCAGCGTGGACGGTGCCGAACCCGTGGGCGACGCGAAAGTGGAACTTGAAGTCGTGGCACCACGGGCAGCAGATCTTGTAGGTTTCGCCCGGACTGCGCACGTCGGGCGATGGTCGGTCGTTGATCGTCGCGATGCCGACCACCATGGGCTGGCCCTTGTTGACGACGCGTACGTGGCCGAACCGGTGAACCAGGACGGCGTATAGCTGGGGGTTCAGGTAGGGCCCGCCGCCCGGTGGAGGCAAAGCCGACGGACACGTTCCCGCTGGGGGCCCCGACGGTTCTGTGATGGCCCCGGGCTGGCCGGGAA
Organism: Planctomycetota bacterium; assembly: GCA_026693065.1. GTDB lineage: Bacteria > Planctomycetota > Phycisphaerae > SM23-33 > SM23-33 > JAPLNA01. The sequence continues at coordinate 475 of JAPLNA010000235.1, read as the reverse complement.
TTCCGCCTGCGGTAGCTTCACGAGTCGCGGGCACTTCGGCGCCTGCGGCGGTCATTGGCGGGACGACGGAGATTTCGTTCACACTGGTCATGGTCACGCTCCGGAGCTGGGGCTGGGTGTCTCGTCCTACCCCCAGCAGTTGATTCCTCGCGGGGCCCGTGCGTCGTCATTGCCCTCATCGTCGAGGCCTTCATCCGCCAGATAGGCCTCTTCGGGGTCGTTCCCGTCGTCATCGTCTTCCACGCAGGCCTCGCTGGCGTCCCCGTACTCGTCGTCGTCGTCGTCGTCGTTATCGGAGTCCTGCCACCCGTTTCCCTCCTCGGGCGTTTCTGCCAATGCCGGGATCGTCCACGCCGCCGCCCGCGGCGGGCCTGGGGGTGCCGTGACAGGGGTGGGAGGCACGAACGGCGGTCGAGACGATGGTGGCATCGGCGGCCAAAGGGCACCGACGGGGTTGGCCTTCGGCTTGGGCGCC
>JAPLNA010000234.1:5452-26148 GCA_026693065.1 Planctomycetota bacterium | reverse complement strand
CGGTCTGGTACGTCTCAATGGACTGCGTCAGGTCAATCACGAGCTTCCCGGCCGCGTCACGCTTGAATCGCGTATCGAAGTAAAGGACCATGGCGTCGGCCCACGGCAGGAGCTGATCCTTCACGAACTTGTCATCCTGCGTGTGGTCGTAGTAGTCCAGCATCATCATCGACAGGTCCAGCCCGCTCGACCAGATCCAGTGGATCCAGCGGCTGTCCGCGTCGCCTGTTTTCTTCGTCTCGTGGCTGGCGCCGTAGTCGCCGTCCTGCCACAAGCCGTAGAACGTCATGGTCTCGGGCAGGAAAGCGCCCTGGCAGCCATACGAAATGCGATTGCGTTCCTTGGCCAGTTCCAGCGTGTTGACGTACATAGAGAACATCGGCCGCATCATGTCGTAATCGCCCGAGGCCAGCATCGGCCAGTACGGCAGGCGCGTGTTCTGCCACCAGTAGGCGCCTCCCCACAGGCGGAAGTCGGGATCGCCTCCTCCGCCGTCCCAGTTCTCGACCGTGAAGATCGATCCGTTGAATTTGATCGGGAAACTCCCGCGCCCGGCGCAGGCGCTCACCCATCGCTGGAGGGTGTAGGCGCGGGTGACCGTTTCGGCCGCTTCGTTGCCGCGGATGCGGACCCAACTGCGATTCCAGAAATCATTCCACCACTGCACGTGTTCGGCGCGGGCTTTGGCCAGGTCAACGGCATCGGCGGCCTGGATCGTCTTCTCCAACTGATCCAGCCAGACCTGCGGCGTCGGGGTCTGCCCCGTCAGCGGATAGATCGAAATGCCGTGCGACTTCGCCGGCTTGCTCGACTTCAGCGTGCGCGCATCCTTCTTCTCCAGGCCCACGCCGACGAGGGCAGCGCCGAAGGTTCGGTTCAGCAGGGGGTCCGTCATCTTGGCCATGAACAACGCGAGTCCCTGCTGCTTCATGCTGGCCGGCCAGACGGAGTCCTCGTTGCGGTGGTACCAGCTGACGCGGTCTTTGCCCTCCACCACGGTGTCGGGCGCCTGGAAGGGCCGTTTCTCGGTCCGCCAGACCTCGATCTGGGCGCTGATGTCGCAGGGCTGAGGCCCGTCGCACTCGACCCGGATGACCGGCCGGTTGGCGTCCACCCACACCTTCGCCACGGTGGCCGCGGGCGCGGCGCCGCCGGTGATCTCGATCATCCCCTGCCGGAGCTTGAGCTCCTGCCGGAATGGTTGTCCCTTGGCAAACGGGGAGGGCGAGAGCGTGATCCGCACGCGGCCGACCTTGAGGAGGTCGCCGCCCGCGCCCCAGGCGTCGGTCTTGCTGATGAGCCCGAGCAGGTCGCCGTTCTGATCCACCCACACGTTCATCCCGACGTCGCCATTGCCGATCGGCATGGAACCCGAGGAATTGCCGCTGGGCGAATCCCACACCACGTTGCAGCGATCCATGGGGTCGGCGGTGTCCGTCGCTTCGGCCCTCGTAGCCGCGAAAACCAGCAGGGCCCCGGCCAGAAAGAATGTCGACATTTCGGTGAACATGAACGCTTCCTTTCTATTCTCGGTTGCCTATCGATCGAGTTCAAAGAGCGAGACGTCGAGGATTAGTGCGGTGCCGTCGACGGACCAGGGCTCACATCTTCCGTCACCAGGTAAGCCCCCCACGCATTTCCTGAGATTGGCTGCGTCGTTGCGGTGGCCGTAAAGGTGCCGGTCACAAACCGGAAATCGGTGGGATCCCCGGGGATGGGGATGTGTCCCACAGTACCCGTGCATGTAAAAACCTGCACCGTATAGCTCTTGCCGATGGTCAGGTTGGTAATGTCCGGGATGGTTCCGACAATATGGATGTCGTTGAGGACGTTATTAAAGACCTTATCACCGGTGTCGAATTTACTCCCATTGGACAAGTTGCCATAAGAATATTGCTGGAAGGTTGTGCCGCGCGCATCGCCGAGTGTCTGTGGTCCACCGCCGAAGAAATCACCGTAACCGTCAGGGATATAGGCATACTTCGCATCCACGACCTTGCCGGCAATGAGCTGTGCGTACACACTCGCCGGCCCGCCGGTTGTCTTTACCGATATCGGATCACTCCATGTGATGCCGCCGGCGGAGACCTCGACGTCCTTCTTCCGGCTTTCCGGCGTGACCTTCAGCGTCTGGAGTTTGCCGCCCCTGACGACCGCCTCGACCGTGGTGTTCTGCGGGGCGTGAAGCTTGAAGTCGACATCCCAGTCCCTGGGCCAGGCCGGCAAAGGGAGGATTTTGCTTCCCTCGCACTGCATGAGCATCGTCTGGGCGGTGTTGAGGATATTTCCGCCGTGGCACTGATCGGGGGTCCAATCGTAGTTTGGTCCCCAGAACGCCGCAAACCGTCTGTCCTTTTGACGGGTAGACACGTTCTTCACGAGCATGTACCGCGCCGCGTTGCCTGATCCCAGGTAGGCGGCCTGAATGGCGGTCTGCTGCCATCCGTGAAATGCCTCCTCCCGGCGTGCGGAAAAGCTTTTGTCGGCGATGTCCAGATCCGGCTTGCCCACACCGTACAGCCGGAAGGGGAAGATTGTGTAGAGTTCGGGGTTCTCGCAGTTGCCGCGCCCGCCGAACTTCTGGGCCGGAAGAACAAACTTCTTGCCGTCCCGCTCGGCAATCGCGATCTCCGGGACTTCTTTCAGCAACCGCGCCCAGCGCTGCCGCGCAGCGGCTTCGGTGAGATCCGCCGGCAACGCCAGCAGGCGCGGCAGGACCGCCCGCAGTCCGGCGATACTGGGCGTATCGTTGGTGACGCCGACCTGGTAGGTCTCAATGGATTGGGTCGGGTCGATCACGAGCTTGCCGGTGGCATCGCGTTTGAAGCGAGTGTCGAAGTGCTGGATCATGGAATCGGACCATGGTAGGACCTGTTCCTTCAGGAACTTCTTGTCCTGCGTGTGGTCGTAGTAGTCCAGCATCATCATCGCCAACTCCAAGCCGCTCGACCAGATCCGGCCGATCCACGGACTGTCCGCGTCGGGGTTCTGTTTCTCGCTGCGAGGCCTGCCGTAGTCGCCGTCGAGCCAGGTGCCCCAAAAGTTGATCGTCTCGGGCAGAAAGGCGCCATCGCATTTGTAATAGATGCGGTTGCGGGCCTTGGCCAGTTCCAATGTATTGAAGAACATATTAAACATCGGCCGCATCATGTCGTAATCGCCCGAGGCGAGCATGGGCCAGTAGGGCAGGCGAGTGTTCTGCCACCAGTAGCCGCCGCCCCACAAGCGGAAATCAAGTTCGACCGTGAAGATCGAACCGTTGAACTTGATCGGGAAGGCGCCTCGGCCGGCGCAGGCGCTCACCCAGCGCTGGAGTGTGTAGGCGCGCGTCACCATTTCCGCCGCTTCATTGCCGCTGATGCGCACCCAGCTCCGGTTCCAAAAGTCGTTCCACCACTGTTGGTGCTCCGCGCGGGCTTTGGCGAGGTCAACGGCATCGGTGGCCAGGATCGACTTGTTCAACCCCTCCAGCCATGCCTTCGGTGTCGCCGTCTGCTCGGTCAACGGATAGATGGAAATGCAATGCGACTTGGCGGGCTTGCTCGACTTGAGCGTGCGTGCGTCTTTCTTCTCCAAACCGGCGCCGCCCAGGGCAGCGCCGAACGTTCGGTCGAGCAAAGGATCTTTCATCGCGGCCAAGAGCGACTCCAGGCCCTGGTGTTTCATGCTCTGCGGCCAGACGGATTTCTCGTTGCGATGGTACCAGACGACCTGCTTGCCCCCCTCCACCACGGTGTCGGTGCGCCAGGTCTCAAGCTAGGCCGAGACGTCGAAGGGCTGCTTGCCTTCGCACTCGACCCGGATGACGGGGCGGTTCGCGTCGATCCACACCCTGGCCACAGCGGCCGTGGCACCGGAGCCGCCGGTAATCTCGATCATCCCCTCGCGCAGCTTCAACTCCTGCCGGAACGGTTGTCCAGTGGCAAACGGGGAAGGGGAGAGCGTAATTCTAATGCGTCCGATCTTGAGGAGATTACAGACTTCGTCCCAGGCGTCGGTCTTGCTGACGAGCAGAAGCAGGTCGCCGTTCCCCTCGACCCACACGTTGGCGCCGATGTCGCCGTTGCCGATGGGCATGGAGCCTAACGAATTGGCGCTGGGCGAATCCCACACTACGTTGCAGCGGTCCGTGGGGTCGGCCCCCTCGGCGGCCCCGCCAGGTGCAGCCGCGAAAACTAGCAAGGCGTGGGCCACGAGGATTGTTGAGATCTTTATATTCATGAGGGTTGCGCCTCAACCTTTCTTTCGTCAGTGCCCTATCGATTAAGTTCAAATAGCGCGAAGCCGCCGATCAATCCCTCGCGGCCCGAACAGGTCCACTTCTCGCTGGGGCGCGTGGCCGTCCACTCGAACGTCACCACCTGTGGATGCGACACGCCGGAGAATGAGCCCGTCGACCGGGTCCCGAGGGTAATGCTCAGGTCTCGGCTGGGATGATTGTTATTAACAATGAACTGTGCGCGGTATCGCTTGCTGATGTACTCCAGCACCGCGATCATCGTCGGGCCGTAGTTATCCTGGCCCGGCGGACAGAGCTGGCCGGAGAATGGATCGAACTGTTGGGAGAACTGGCACTTCGTGCCCACGACCTTGAACAGTTTGTCGGCCAGCAGTCCCAGTTCCGCGTAATGGCCGTAATTCTCGAGGGCGCGGATCGCCCGCTGGTAGGTGAGCCCCTCGGGCTGGCCGCTCCAATTGTTGCCCGGATCGTTCCTGAACAGGGGGTCGTTCACCGCGATCGAAGGCAATGGGACCGGCGTCCAGAACTCCGCGGGGTTGAGGAGGTGGTAGTGGATGAACTCGTCGGCCATCTGCTGGCTGAACAGGCCGTACCACATCGCACGGATGTTGTTGTGGATCAGCACGTCGAGGAACTTGCCGTCTTTGTCGCGGTCGTAGCAGGCGTGCTTCTCCGGGCGCCAGAGATACCCGGCCACGCGCTGGCGGACCTCGGCGGCTTTCTTGTTCCACTCCGCCTCGCGCCCGGTGTGGAGTTCCTTCGCGATCCGGGCCAGCACGCTGCGCCCCTCGTGCGAGTAGCCCATCACGTCCATCGACTGGTAGGGCACCGCGTAGCCGGAAGGAGGTTTGTTTCCGCCCCAGGAGTTGGGGGCGTTCAATCGCGTGCTGGCGTCCTCGCCGGTGTCCCAGATGCACCATGTCTCCAGGCAGCCGTCGCCGTTGGAGTCGCGCTCGCGCCACAGCCACGCGTCGTGGGCCTCGAGAACCTTGGCCAATTCTTCGAGGAACTTCCGGTCCTTGCCCAGGTAGTGGTACACCTCCAGCGCGGGAGTCGGGAAGTAGTAGCCTTGCAACCAGGCGTACTCGGGCTTGAGTGCCCCTCCGGCGAGCGTGATCATGCCCGGCAGGCGGCCGTCGGCCCGCTGGGACCGCATGAAGACCAGTTGGTTGCTGAGCGCGACGGCCAGGTTACGTTTGGCGTACATCGCGCCGGCCATCGGCTGCGTCTCAATCCAGACGGCGTCGAATCCGCCGCCCTCGACCATGAGCTTGTACGTCCCGCATGGAATGATATTACCGGCGGCCTTCTTCTCGGCCTCGTCGTAGAGCCGCTGGAGGAACGTGCCGCTCGTCTTCAGCCTCACCCCGACCGCCGCATCCGCCGGACGAGTCATCGGTTCGGCGCCGCCCGCCCCGGCCCAGGCCAGCGCGGACACGGCGGCCACAACCACGCTCCACATCGTCACCGGCTCTCTCATAATCACTCTCCTGGCTGGCATTGTCCTGCCCGAAAACACACGGCCCGGGCGGCTACGGCATCACCAGGGACAGTCCCGCGTCGGTCGCGCGGAGGCGATCCTTGAAGTCCGCGAACGTTCGCCCGGCGTCGGGGTTCCAGATGCGCTCGCTCATGGCCGCCAGCCGATGCCGCAGGCTGGGCAGCTCCTGCAGCTCCGGCTGCTCCCACGCGCACATCTGGGCGCCGATCACCTGCGGCGTCGGCGCCACGTTGATCGGCTTGCCGAAGGCTTTAGACGGCTTCCAGTCGTTCTCCCAACGGTAGTGGTTCCAGCCGTAGATGTATTCGGGCGGGAAATTCTGGCCGTTGACGACATACAACGGCTTCCCGGAGGCGTTGATCACAGGATAGCCGCCGGCGATCAGATCGGGCGCAATGTTGTCGAGAGACACATACCCCATCACCGTGATATCTTTGGGAATCTCGACCTTGCCATCCTTGCCGAAGCCCTCCCAGACGATGGTCTTCTTGTTGTGCTTCTTGACGATCTCGTTCATTCGGACTATGAAGTGGCGATAAAGCTCTTCGGTATTGTCAATCTGGTGCGCCTTCATGTAGGCCGCGGTCTCGGGATCGCCCCAGAAGCCTTTGGTTACCTCGTCAGCGCCGATGTGAAAGTACGGTGTGTTGCGGAAGACATCGCACATCTCGCCCACGATCGTGTCCAGAGCCTTGTAAGTCTCCTCGCGCCCGACGCTGATCTCGTAGCCGCCCGCGGACGTGGCGAACACTTGCGGCAGCGCCTGCACCATCACCTTCGCATGGCCGGGCACATCGATCTCCGGAATGATCGTCACGCCGCGATCGCGCGCAAAGACTTCCAGATCCCTCAGTTCCTCGATGCTGTAGTGCCGGTCCTTCGTCGCGAGCGGCGGATACGCGGTGCTGGGGAAGGTGAACGCCTCGGAATCGGTCAGGTGCAGTTGCAGGTAGCGGATCTTGTGCCAGCGGCAGAGCACCACCAGTTGCTTAAGCACGTTGATGGAGTGCGGCTGCCGGACGCAGTCGATCATCAGGCCGCGGTATCCGACGGCCGGGGCGTCCTGCACACTCATGCGGGGCAGCGCCACCCCGCCGTCGCGCGCCGAGAGGGACTGCAGCAGTGTGACGCTGCCCAAAGCGACGGCCGCCGGATTGCCCGCCTTGACAATGGCCTTCTTGCCCACGTCCACGCCATACGCCTCATCCTTCATGCCGGAGTCGATGGCCAATTCGATGTCGCCGGCGCCGGCGGGTTTCTCGGTTGCCTCAAGCTCCAGCCCGACCAGTTGCTTGATCTCCCAGGCGAGGATCTTCGCCAGCAGCATCAGCTCGGGCTTGCCGGCCACGATCCGCGACTTGGCGGTCAGGGCCATGTTGCCGCCCGTCAGCTTGCAGGATCGGGGCGCGGGGATGACCGCCAGTGACTTGACCTCCGCGCTCATCGGCAGCTTGACGACGTCGGGCAATTGAAACAGTGCAAAGCCCACCGCGGCTTGATCATCAGGTCCTCCCACGCCCCAAGCCTCGTTGGTTTGGCTCGCCGTCCACTCGAACGTCACCACCAGCGGCTTCTTGTAGCCGCGAAGGTTCCCGGTCGACGCCCCCGCGGCCGTAATCACCATCTCACGATTGCCGCCCGTACTGTTGGCGATAAACTGCGCGCGGTATCGCTTGCCCGGCTTCAGGTCGCAGAACGTACCGGTAATCCAGCCGTAGTTGAGGCCAAGGACCCATTTCACAAGATCGCCGCCTGCGCCGGTGAACGTGTCGCCATTGACGTCGACTGTGCCGGCCCCCGCTCCTCCGCCCCAGTCACGATGGAACTTGGCGGCCGGGGAACCGGGCCACTTGGACCACTTGACGCCGAAGGCTGTGATGTCCTCGGTGTTGTTGCCGAAGCGGGTGGCCTGGAGAAGAGTTCCGTCGGTTTTGATCTGCTCACCCCCGGCCAGCAGATCCTCCTGCGTAATCGTGACGCGAACGGGCGCGTTCGATGACGCGGGCGTCTGCGCTTGCAGCGAACAGGCGCCCGGTAGAAGGATCATGAAAGCCGCCACCCAACTGCGATTGCCTATTCTCATCTTGTTCTCGCTTCCTCTTTTCCGCGCGCCGTTGGGAGCGTCGTTCGTGACGCGCATTTACTTTGCCCGCACGACCACCAGCATCACGCCCAGGGCCGACAGAGGCTGCGTGATCTTGATCGAACCGGCGGCGAAATCTTCCTTGCGAAGCGAATCCAGATTCCGCGTTTCGTCCAGCACGAATACTTCAGAAGTGCTTGGCCCGCTCCAAGGCACGCTGTCGATCGTCACCTCGATCTGCGGGTTCGTCGACCTGTAGTTGCTGGCGAGGATCACCAACTCGCGCCCGTCTGCCGAAAGGCTCGATGCAACGTTGAACTCCCCGAGCTTGCTGCCCTCGGCGACCACGCGCGAAGGATGGTCCACCAGAATCTTGAACGCGCGGAAGGCGTGGTACGTCTTGCTCGGCACGCCGTAGACGTTGAACATGCTCATGAGCATGTTATCGGCCGTATAGTAGTTGGCCATGTCCACCGGCGAATCCTGAAGCCCCAGCAGCACGGAGGCGGAGAATGCTGCGCCCTCCAGGCCGCTGGTGCTCTCGCAGAAGTTCTGCAGTTGGGCGCCGTCGCGGCTGATGAGACCGCCGAAGTTCTTGCCCGGCAGATAATTCCACTCGTTCATGTGGATTTCGGTCTTCTTGAATCCGTATTCGTCCAGGATGCGGCGCAGATCAATGTTCGCCTTCACCGCCGTCGCCGGGTTGTTTTCGTAGATGTGCCAGGAGAAGAAGTCCAGCGGCAATGATTCCTTGCGGCAGAATTCGAGGAAGCCCTTGGTGCAGTCACTGAGAATGACGCGGTCCCCTTCGAGCCTGCCGTAGTTCCCCGTGGCGGGCCCGCCGACCTTGAGGTTAGGCCAGCGCGTCTGGATCGCCTGGGCCGTGGCGGCATAGAGCTTGTAGTAATCCTCGGCGCTGCCATGCCACATCTGCTGGCTCCCGGTGTCGGCCTCATTCCAGATTTCAAAATACTTCAGGTCCCACTTGAAGCCGTTGGCCCAGCCTTCGTTGTAATGCTTGATGATCCCGACGCAGATCTTCGCCCACTGATCGAAGTCCGCGGGCTTGTCGACGTAGTACTGGCGCGGCGTGTGCTCGATGCTCTCGCCCAAGCGGAACATCACCCCCGCGCCGGTGTCCAGAATGGACTTGATGTAGTCGTCCGTGGGCGCGAAGCGGTAGCTGTCGGGCGATTCGGTATCGGCTTTGAAGGTGGGGAAGATCGAGTGAATGTTGACCTTATCCGTGGCTGGCCAGTCGACATCGTGGATGCGATTCAAGGGAATGCCTAGGCCCTTGTGAAACTTCGTAAGGTTCACCAGGCTGCCGCAGCAGATCGGCCCGCCGTTGACGCCGTGGATCGCCTTGATCGTGCCGATCTTCTTGCCGGCGTCGACGTGGACTTTCGTTGTGGCCACGGGCGCTGCCGGCGACTCCGCGCGCAGCGTCCCGGCCGATAGCAGCGGAAGCACGGCGGACAGGCCGGCATCGGTCGCGCGGAGGCGATCCTTGAAGTCGGCGAAGGTTATCTTGGCATTGGGGTTCCAGATGCGCTCGCTCATGGCCGGCAGGCGATGCCGCAGACTGTGCAGTTCCTGCAATGCCGGCTGCTCCCACGCGCACATCTGCGCACCGAGCACCTGCGGCGTCGGAGGGATATTCACGCCCGGAGCGGCCGCCGGGGCCTTGAACGGCTTGAACTGGAAGAAGTTCCATACGTAAATCTCTTCCGGCGAGCGGCAGTTGCCGTTCACCACGTACAGCGGCGTCCAGGAGGCGTTGACGATGTTGTAGCCATCCTTCACCAGCGCGTCAGGCTGGTAGTAGGCGATCTCGTACGCCATGACCGTGATATCCTTGGGGATCTCGATCTTGCCCTTGGGGCCAAAGCCCTCCCAGACGATCATCTTCTTGTTGTGCTTCTTGACGATCTCGTTCATGCGGACGATGAAGTGGCGGTAGAGTTCTTCGCCATCGGCGATGTCGTGCGCCTTCATGTAGGCGGCCGTGTCGGGGTCGCCCCAGAAGCCCTTGTTCACCTCGTCGCCGCCGATGTGAAAGTACGGCGTGCTGGCAAATACCGCACACACCTCGCCCACCAGCGTATCGAGCGCTTTGTAGGTCTCCTCGCGCCCTGCCCCGATCACATTGCCCCCGCCGCCGAAGATGGGCTGCGCGGCCTTGACGATGGCTGTGGCGTGGCCGGGGACGTCAATCTCCGGAACGATCGTCACGCCGCGATCCCGCGCGAAGGTCTCCAGGTCGCGCAGCTCCTCCAACGTGTAATGCCGATCCTTGGTCGCCAGCGGCGGATAGGCAGTACTGGGGAAGGTGAAGGATTCATCATCGCTCAGGTGCAGTTGCAGGTAGCGAACCTTGTACCAGCGGCAGAGCTCCACGAGACTCTTGATTGTTGCGGCGGGGTGCCAGTTGCGCCCGCAGTCGATCATCAGGCCGCGATAGCCCACGGCCGGGGAGTCCTGGATGTTCATCTTGGGCAGCCCGATTACGCCCTCACGCGGTAAGAGGGACTGCAGCAGCGTGACGCTGCCCTGCGCCACGGCGGAGGCGTTGCCGGCCTTGATGGTCGCCTTCTTATCGACATCCAGCGTGTACGCCTCATCCTTCAATCCTGAATCCATAGCCAGTTCGATATCGCCGGCGCTGGCGGACTTCTCGCTCGCTTCGAGCTTCAGGCCAACCAGTTGCTCGATCTCCGTTGAAAGTACCTTCGCCAGCGGCATCAGCTCAGCCTTGCCGGCCACGATCCGCGATTTGGCCGTTAAAACCATGTTGCCGCCGGTGAGCTTGCACGATTTGGGCGTCGGGATCACCGAAAGCGACTTGACCTCCGCGTTCATCGGCAGCCTCGTCGGCTCGACCGCCTCTACGACCAGACACGCGATCCAGATGGCGGTGCCGCCGGAATCGTCGCCTTCGACATGAATCGTTTGCGTGGGGGCGTCGGCTGTGAACGTTCCGAAGACGAAGTAAAACTTGTTTTCACCCTGGTAGGTGGTTACCGAAGATTCGTCGCCTCTGAAGCCGTTGGGTCCGGCGGCGGTCCAAATCTGAAGCTGGTATTGTTTGCCGGGGGTGAGATTGGCGAGGGTGAACTTGCTGGGAGTTTGGTGGCCCATCCCAAGAACTTTGTCCATTTCCGGGATGCCGGTATTGGGTTTGGTGCCCCAAGCGCCAATTGGATAGGGAACCGGCTCGAATCTGACGGTGCGAGTTCCGTCATTAAAACTCAGCATACTACCATAGCCACTCACGTACTTGCCGTCCACGACTTTGCCCGGGAGCAGTTGGGCGATGGTGTGAGCAGCCACGCCATCATTGGAGGCATACACGATCTCTCCGGGCATGCAATTGCCCCAGACGATCTTGGCCGCCTGCGCCGGGTGCGACCAGGCGGGCAACGTGATCATCGCAAGGGCAACGATGCCCGGCACCACAAAACGGTTCTTGTGCATGTCCTTTCCTTTCCTTCTACTCCGTCTGTCACATCCGCGTCATGTACCTGGGGGTGCGGTCGCCGGGCCCTGCGTGAACGGAGGGGCGATCGTCACATCCTTGGCCCGCGAGGCCGGCGTCACGTTCAGCCGCACGACCTTGCCCTCTCGCACGGAGGCTTCCACCACCGTCTGGGCGGGGGCGTGCAGCTTGAAGTCCACGTTCCATTCCTTCGGCCAGGCCGGCAGCAGCGTGATCTTGCCCCCGTCGCCCTGCAGGAGCATGTACTGCAAGGCCATCATGCCCGTGCCGCCGTTATCCATGTCGGGCGTCCAGTCGTTGCCCGGGGGCCAGAAGGCCGGAAAGCGCTGCGGCGCGGAAGAGGCCGAGAAACAGGCCAGCATGTAGTCCCTGGCCTCCTTCGCGTTGCCCACGATCGCCGCCTGGACGCCGCTCTGGTTCCAGCAGCCCGCCCCGCGATTGGCCCGCGCGGCGAAGCTGTCCCTGGCGACGGCGAAGTCCGGCTTGCCCAGGCCGTACAGGCGGTACGGGAAGAGGGCGTACAACTCGGGGTTCTCGCTGTTAGCGGGAGACGCGTAGGTTTCGGCCGGCAGCAGGAGGGTCTTGCCGTCGCGCCGGGCCATGGGCAGCGCCGGCAGGTCGGCGAGCGTCTTCTTCCACGTCGCCCGCTGCGAGGCGGTGGTGAGCGTTTCGTTCATCGCCAGCAGGCGAGGCAGAATGGTGCGAAGCCCGGCGATCTCCGGCAGGGGATTCACGGCGGTGTGCCAGGTTTCCAGGGCGGCGGCGGGCTGGAAACGGATCTTCCGCGAGGCGTCGCGGGGATAGTGTTTCTCGTAGAACGTGGTAATCGCCTCGGCCAAGGGCAGGAGCGTCGCCTTCGCGAAGGCCTGGTCCTGGGTGTAGTCGTAGCGGTCGAGCATCATGTTCACCAGCTCGATCCCGCTCTGCCAGTAGTACGTCACATACGGGTTGCTGGGCACGACGGTGGCGTTATTCCACGGGCCCCCGCTTCCGCCGTAGCCGTGGAAGTCGTTGGCGTTGTGCGTGCCCCAGAAGCAGAACGTCTCCACGCAGTACGCGCCCTCGTGTTTGTAGTAGAGTTGTGTTCGCTGTTTGATCAGCGGCAGCATGCGGACGTACATCTGGAAAAACGGGTCCATGAGGTCGAAGTCGCCGGTGGCCAGCAGAGGCCAGGTCAGCCAGCGGTTGTTCTGGAACCAGTAATTGCCGCCCCATTGTCGGAAATCCGGCGTGGTGCCGGGATGATCGACCGTGAAGGTGGCGCCGTTGAACTTGGGAGGCATGGGCCCGCGGCTGCAACAGGCCAGCAGGTAGCGGGTGCGCTCGTACCCCCGCGTCACGGTCATCGCCTGCGCGTCGCCCGTGACATTCACGACGCTACGGCTCCAGAACGATTCCCACCAGGCCTCATGCGCATGGCGTGCGGCGGCCAGGTCGGCCGTCCGGGCCTGGGCGGAAAGCTCCCTGGCATCCTTGAGCCAGGCCTCTGCCGTCGCCGGCTGGGACGTCAGCACCGCGATCGTGAGCACCCGCCGGGCGGCGCTCGAGGTCGACTTCAGTGTCCGGTCGTCCTGGGGGGCCATTCCCGTGCCGGTCATGACGGCGCCGAAGGTTCGGTTGATCAGCGGGTCGGGGCAGGTCTCCAGGGCCTTGCCCAGATGCTCGGACTCCAGCAGCTTGCCGTAGATCGAACGCGTGTTGCGATGATACCAGGCCAGGTCGGCGCCCTTGCCGGCGGGCACGACCGTGTCCGCCAGGTCGACCAGCGGCAGGCCGGACCCGTTGAGGGTCCCCTCGGAGTGCTCGCGAGGGTCGTCCACGTGCGGCTTGTCCTTGGTTCGCCAGAGTTCGACCTGGGCGGTGCAGTCTCGCGGGGCGGCCCCTTCGAGTTCCACGCGAATCACGGGATGATTCGCGTCCACCCACACGCGCAGGGCCAGGGCGTCTTGTCCCGCCCCGGACGCGACGGCCATCTCCCCCTTTCGCAGGTCCAGCGTCTGCACGAAGGGTTTCACCGGCAGGGCAGGCGAGAGTTTCACCCGCACGCGCCCGATCTTCAGCAGGCGGCCGAATTCGTCCCAGCTATCGGTCTTTCCGATGAGGAACACCAGGTCGCCGCCGGGTTCCACCCACGCGTTGACGGAGATATCCCCGTTGCCCAGCGGCATGGACCCGAGCGAGTTCTCGCTGGGGGAGTCCCACACGACTGGCTGCGGAGAGCCGGCGGCCCAGGGCCCCTCCGCCGCCAGGACGAACCGAACCGAAACCAGAATCAGGGCCGACACGATCGGTCCGATAACCCACGTGCAATTCATGCGAGGTCCTTTCCTGGATCACCAGGGCATGTTGGGTATCTACTTGTGCGCGTCAGGGCATCAGCAGGGACACTCCCGCGTCGGCGGCGCGAAGGCGCTGGGAGAAATCCGCGAACGCCCGCCCGGCGTCGGGATTCCAGGCGCGTTCGCTCATGGCTGCCAGGCGATGACGCAGGCTGGGCAGCTCCTGCAGCTCCGGCTGCTCCCACGCGCACATCTGGGCGCCCAGCACCTTGGGCGTCGGGGGGAGGTTCACGCCCGGATCGGCCGCGGGGGCCTTGAACTTCTTGAAGCGGAACAGATTGCACGAGTAGATCTCTTCCGGCTCGCGGCAGTTGGCGTTCACGACGTACAGCGGCGTCCACGAGGCGTTGACGATGTTGTATCCGTCTTTCACCAGCTCGTCGGGCTGGTAGTAGGCGATCTCGTAGGCCATCACCGTGATGTCCTTGGGAATCTCGACCTTGCCTGTCTTGGCGAAGCCTTCCCACACGATGGTCTTTCGGCCGTGCTTCTTGACGATCTCGTTCATGCGAACGATGAAGTGGCGGTAGAGTTCCTCGGTGTCGGCGAGCTTGTGGGCGGTCATGTAGGCGGCGGCTTCGGGTGTGTTCCAGGCGCCCTTGTTGACCTCATCGCCGCCGATGTGGATATAGGGCGTGGAGCGGAAGACGTCGCAGAGTTCGCCCATGAGGGTGTCCAGCGCTTTGTACGTTTCCTCCCGCCCGGCGCCGATCACGTTGCCGCCGCCGCCGAAGGCCTGGGCCTTCACCATGGCCGTCGCGTGGCCGGGCACGTCGATCTCGGGAACGATCGTCACGCCGCGGTCGCGGGCGAAGGTCTCCAGGTCCCGCAGGTCGGCGAGGCTATAGTGCTGGTCCTTCGTGGCCAGCTGCGGGAATGCGGTACTGGGGAAAGTGAATCGCTCGTCATCGCTCAGGTGCAGTTGGAGGTAGCGGACCTTGTACCAGCGGCACAGGATCACCATCTGCTTGAGGACGCCGATGGAATGCCACTGCCGCGCGCAGTCGATCATCAACCCGCGATACCCGACGGCCGGGGCGTCCTGGACGGTCATCCGGGGAATCACGACCCCGCCTTCGCCGGGCGAGAGGGATTGAAGCAGCGTCGTGCTGGCCAGCGCGACGGCCGCCGGAGTGCCGGCGGTGACGGTGGCCCTCTTACCGACCTCGATGCGGTAGGCCTCATCCTTCAAGCCCGAGTCGAGAGTCAGCTCGATATCGCCGGCGCCGCCCGATTTCTCGCTCGCCTCCAGTGCCAGCCCGGCCAGTTGTTTGATTTCGGCGGCGAGGATCTTCGCCAGCGGCATCAGCTCGGCCTTGCCGGCCACGATCCGCGACTTGGCCGTGAGGGTCAGGGCGCCGCCCGTCAGGGCGCAGGACCGGGGCGCGGGGATTATCGCCGGCGGCCTTGCCTCCGCATTCATCTGCGGGCGGACCGGATCGGGCAGTTGGTGCAGCGCGAAACCCACCGCCAGGCCGTTGCCTCCGGTCATGGCCCAGGGCTCGTCCATCCTGGTAGCGACCCACGTGAAGGTCACCACCTGGGGATGCGTGTGGCCGACCATGACGCCCGTCGACGTGCCCGCGACGGACACGGCCAGATCGCGGGTGGGGTGATCTTCATTGACGAGGAACTGCGCTCGATACCGTGCGCCCCGCTTCAGGCCGGTGAATGTCCCGGTGATGCTGCCGTAATTGGGCCCGATGATCCACTTCATCAGTTCCTCGGCGGCTCCGGTGAACTTGGCGCCCTTGGCGTCGACGGTGCCGGAGGTGTTTCTTCCCCACTGGCCGGGAAACACCGCGGCCGGGGATCCAGGCCACTTGGCCCACTTGATGCCGAAGGCGGTGATGTCCTCGGTGTTGCTGCCGAAGCGGGTCGCCTGGAGAAGAGTTCCGTCGGTCTGGACCTGCTCGCCGCCGGACAGGAGGTTCACCTGCGTGATCGTGACGCGGGGCGCCGCCGGCTGGGTCGTGGGCGTCTGGGCCGGGAGCGACACGGCGCCAACCAGGACAACCGCGCAAACCGCCGCCACGTTCCGAGTGTGAAGTATCATCGTTGTATCTCCTCAGGGCAGGGGGGTCTTCTTGTCGCCGCTATCCCGAGCCGGCGACGGGGCCGAGGCGGCGGGCGCTCCGGGCGCCGCCGTCAGACGATACACCTGGCCGGCCCGGGTCGGGAAACTCACGCGATCGCCCCGGGTCTGGGCGTCGATGGGTTTGCCTTTGCCGTCCAGGCCCTGGCGTATCACCACCTGGCGGCCGGGCCAGGGATTCTGCACCACGCAGGGGCGGCCTTTCTCGCTCAGGACGTTCACGTACTGAACGGCCCCGCCGGCCCACTCGCTGGAGACCAGGAACGCCCCGACCGCCCGGAGGGACCCGAAGCGGGCGGGCTTGTCCTTGGGCCAGTTGGGGAACACGCGAATGACGAACTCGTAGCTTTGCAGGAGCATTTCGTTGATGCCCGCGGTCATGCCGCCGCAGGTCTCGACGCCGCCGCCGCCCTGGAATATCAGCAGGTTGGGGAAGCCGCCGCCGGCGATGCGGGCGCGGAAGCGCTCGAGGATCAGTTCGGGCCTGACCCCCGCGCGGGCGGCGCCGGGCATGATGTGACAGAAGGCGTTGGAGTTGTCCCAGTCGAGGCGGTCGGCCTCGCGGCGGAAGATCGCACACAGGTCGTCGCGGGTATCGTGCCCGACGACGCCGGTGGGGAAGACCGTGCCCCACATCACCCAGGAGCAGGCGCCCACGTGAGTGGAGCCGCGGCCGGACTCGGCCTTGAGGAACGTCTTCTTGCCGTCGACCTCTTTGGTGGGCCAGTCGCTGATCCGGGCCAGGATGTCGCGCCACTTGTCGCGCCGGGGGGCGTCGAGGTTCAGGTCTTCGCTCATCTTGATCAGGCCGCTGAAGACCATCCGCACCAGGCCCATGGAAAGGGCGTTGTTCTTATCCTCGAGCCACTTGGCCCAGTCGGCGCCTTCCCACGGGCCGGCTTCGTGGAAGGCGTCGTTGTTGTCGACGTACCGCCCGTTCTCGAGCTTGAGGTAGTCTTCCCAGAACTCGCCCACCGCCAGCAGATACGGGTAGACCTTGCGGGCGTAGTCCGAGTCGTAGGTGTGGAAATAGCGCATGAACATGTTGGCGGTGGTGAAGGCGGCGTTGCTCTTCTGGCCCCAGAACATGTGCCCGTCACCGCCCTTGGCGTCGGCCTTCCAGCCGTCGAACATCGCGGTGCAGAAACCCTTGGGCCCCAGCCCGACTTCGTAGTACACCCCGCGGCAGTTGAGGATTTCGCGGGCGTTCTTGCGACCCGTCTCCATGTAGTCCAGAATCGGCGCGTCGTACGGCTGGGAGATCGCCACGTGGTTGGAGGAGTAAAGCCCCCAGTAGGCGGCCTCATGGTTGTAGTTCATGTGGTAGTCGCCGTTCCACTCCGGACGGTCGGTGGTCGTCCAGATGCCGTAGAGGCCCGGCGGGAAGTTCACGTTGCGGCTGCACGAGGCCATGATGTACTGCGAACCGTAGTAGTACTTCTCGATCTGCTCGTCGCCGATCTCGACGAACGACTGGGCCCAGAAGTCGCTCCACCACTTACGGTGGGCGGTTCGGAGCGTTTCCAGCGACGCCTCATCGAGGGCCGCCGCCAGCTCCGTGGCCCGGCGGGTGTACTCGGGCGTCTCGTGATTGCTCGCCAGGCAGGCCACGAGCCGGAGCGTTCGGCCCGGCTCGAGGGTGAACTGCGCCACCCCGTCCTTGCCGATGGGCGCGGGGGCCCCCAGGGCCGTGCACGCCATCGAGGCCTCGCAGGGCAGGACGATTTCCGGGGCGGCGAGTTTGGCCGTGGCGACGAAGCATTGGCCGGCGAGGGCGGTTTCCCCGGGCGCCCAGAACTGGGCCTTGATCGGCAAGGCGGCCCCGCGGGCCGTCAGTTCCAGAACGATCGTATTCTGGGTGGCCGCCACCCACGTGCGCATCTCGAGGGTGGCCGGGCCGGCCTGGAAGCGGCCAAGCCCCTCGGCCGGGTAGAGCAGTTGCTCAAAGTGATACGTGCCGCCCTGCCCTGGGGCGGGGGCGTCGACAAGACGATCTGCCCGAGCTGCCTCGGGCCCGCGGCGGTGTTGGGGCACTTGGGCGGCCCCTGGGTCCGCCAGAAATCGGCCTTGGATATGAACAGCCGCAGTTCCTCCGGAGGCCCGCCCAGCGCCACGCCGACGTCGCCGTTGCCCAGCAGCGGGCCGTCGGGTATCTTCGTGGTGGGCGTCTGCGAGGGCGGTTTGTCGTACACCCCTTTGTACCGGCCGACGATCTTCTCCACGTCGCCCATCGTCGCTTTCCACGCACCGGCCGGGTCGGCGGCCCGGGACGCCGCCCCCGCGGGCGGGGCCTCATCCCCGCCACAACAGACCTGGTTCATCGCCAACGCCGCCAACAGAACAGTCATCCATGAAGTCTTCATAGATGCTCCTTGGATCGCCGGCACCGAGTGGTTTACTTCTCGGCCTTGCCGACGAACGTGGTTACGCTCTTGGGCGCCAGGGTTACTGATACAGTTCCCTTTACGAACGTCACCGGGTCAAGCTTCTTGAGGTTCTCTTTCGCGGACGTGCGATACGGAGTCGCCGCTGACGCGGTCACGCCGTCGAGGGAGATCGAAAGCGGCTGCTCCGAGTCGTTCTTGTTGATGACGACAAGGGCGAACTCGCCGGTGGCCTTGTCCTTGTACGCGCTCAACAGAACGCCGCTGGCCGGGGAGGCCGGGGCGTCCAGGCGGAACCACCCAGGCCGGACGAACCGGCTGAAGTTGCCCATCACGAACGTCGTCGGGCAGGTGCGGTACTTGATACGGTTCTTGGGGCCGAAGGGATCGTCGGTATAAACGAGGAACCGCACCGTGCAGTCTTGCGGGTCCGCTTCCCTCATGCACAACTCGTCGAGGCCGGCCTTGCACCGAAAACGCGTGTAACCGGGCGGCAGGAGGTACGCGATCATCGACTGAGCGTGGGTGCTGATGCCATAAGCGGCCTTCACCCCGTTGACGATAATGCCCTGATCTCCGTCGATGTTCTGATTGACCGCCGGGCTCTTGTAGCCGGCGTTCGCGGAGGTCCACTTCAAGTCCGTGAGCTTCAACTCGCCCTTGGGGCCGGTCAGCCGCGGTTCGATCCAGTCCGCCCGGTCGCCGTTGAAACGCCCGTCCGCGACGTCCACCGACAGGTAGAGTGTCTTCGCGCCGGCGATATTGACGTCGATATCGACGGCCCGGCCGGGGGTTTGGCGCGTGACGACCTCGCTCCGGAACACGGCCAGGGCGGGATCCTCGCACGGCTTGAGGTTCACGAGCGGCCCGGGCCAGCCGTACTGCGAGACCACCCACCAATAGAGCCACGCGTTCACCTGGGCCACGGTAAGCTGGTTGTGGATTCCCTCGGCCCAGAACAGTCCGCGGTCGATGGTGTCGAGCCCGGGGCGGTCCTCGAAGTTGTTGCACACCTCGGTCTGCCAGAGCTTCTTGCCCTTGCTCTGGGTCACCGGGAATACGTCCCACTTGTAGTCGCCGTAGGCGTGAGCGGCCACGATGTCCACGCGACCGCACGCCTCCGGGTCGTTCAGGCTGGGGACCACGAAGCCCTCATCCCAGAACATGTGCTCGCCCAGCATGAACCGGGCGGGCACGTTCTTCTGGGCCCATACGGGCTTGACGTGGTTCTTCGTGAAGTCCAGGAAGTCCGCCGGCGACCACTGGCAACAGGAGTACCCGCCGGTGAAGGTGGGCTCGTTCTGCGGGGAGACGGCGTAGATGTCGATGCCGTGGTGCTTCTTGTAGCCGTTGACGTATTCGGCAAGGTACTCGGCGTAGGCGCGGTACTTGTCCTTCTTGAGGCTCCCGCCGTTGACGACGGAGTGGTTGGTCTTCATCCACGCCGGCGGGCTCCAGGCGGCGCTGATGAATCGCGTGCACCCTCGCCGGGCGGCCTCCTTCATCAGCCAGATCTGGTCCTCGTCGCCTTTCCAATTCCACTGGCCCTCGGTGGGCTCGATGGACTCCGTCGGGCCGTCGGTCTCGCTGCCCCAGGTCTTGCCGTTTTCCATCAGCCCGCCGTCGCCGATGACGTTGCGGACGATCGACAGGCCCAGGCCCTTCTCGCGGGAGAACAGCAGGTCGAGGATCTCGGTGCGATAGGGCTCGGAGACCTTCATGAGGTTGCCCGCCTGGTGCGATGCTCCCGAGGCCCCGAAGCCGTCGATCTCCTGCCTCAGGACACTCCACGAGACCTTCACGGGCGCCGGCGGGGGCGGGTCCGCCTGTACGTCCAGGCCGGTTCCCAGCACCGCCGCGAGAATCGAGATAAATGTCGTCCGGAGCATATGTCCGTCCTCTCTGACGTCCACAGCCGCCGAAATCCTTACTTCGCCTCGAACGCCCTCAGCTCCACCACGTGAACGGCGGGGTTGGCGGTGTTCTTGGTCAGCACCACGCGGATGTACCGGGCGTCGACCGGGTTGAACTTGTGCCGGTATCCCTGCTCGTCGGCGGCCGTGGTGTTGGTCGAGGCGTCGGCGACCTTCGTCCAGGTCTTGTCATCCTGTGAAACCTCGATGTAGTACTGGTACGAACGCCCGTCGCCGTACCAGGTGTAGAGGTGAATCTCGTTGAGCTTGTGGCTGGCTTCGAGGTCCACCTTGAGCCAACCGGGCCCGTCGTGTTGGGACCACATGGTCTCGCGTTCGACAGCCCCGTCGAAGGCGGGATTGTTGGGCTCGTACTTCGAGGGTTTGGCGTTGTCGGGCACGCCCGGGCCGCCGGCGGCGAGTTTGCCGGTGGTCAGGTTGGTCTGGTGGTTCTTCCAGGTGTAGCCCTGCCCCCACAGGTCGCCGATGCGTTTCTTGTCGGCGAACACTCCCGCGCGCACGCTGGCGCTCTTGTGGTCGATGGTGATCGGGCCGGTGTAGACCGGCGACGCCGCCGTCGGCTCGCTGCCGTCGAGGCTGTAGCGGAGTTCGCCCGGGGCGGCGGACTTCAGGGAGACTGTG
>JAPLNA010000234.1:0-5404 GCA_026693065.1 Planctomycetota bacterium | reverse complement strand
GGGCAGGCCGGCGGCCTTGCCCGCCGCGTCGAAGGCCAGGGCCTTCAGGACGGTCGACTTCGTCAGTTGGATCGGCCCGGCGCAGGCGGGGGAGGTGCCCTTGGGGTCCGTGCCGTCCAGCGTGTAGCGAATTGTACCGGCCAGGCCGGGCGCGGGGGTTATCGTTACCGTCGCGGGGGTGTCGAAGTTCGTCTGCCAGTGTTTGGCCAGGCCCTGGACCTGCACGGTGAACCCGTAGGCGAGCTGGTCGACGAGTTTGTCGCAGGCGGCGGCCCGGGCCTCGTAGTCGTCGTACGTTCGCGTGGCGGTGGTGGTCCAGACGCGTTCGTTCATGGCGGGCAGGCGGTGGCGTTCCATGGCCATCTCGGTGCCCTCGGGCTGTTCCCAGGCGCACATCTGGGCGCCGAGGATCTGCGGGCCCAGCGGCACGACGATGCCCTTGGACCAGGGCGGGGCGCCGAAGGGCTTGAACTGGCTCAGGTGCCAGGCGTAGATCTCATCCGGCGGGTGTCCGCCGTTGACGACGTAGATGGGCGTCCAGGAGGTGTTGATGATCGAGTAGCCCTCAGAGACCGCGACGTGGGGCAGGTAGTAGCTGATCTCGAACATCATGATCAGGACGTCGCGGTCGACGCCGGCATACGCGCCCTCGAAGCCTTCCCAGACGATCGTTTTCTTGCCGTGCTTCTTGACGATCGCGTTGAGCTGGTTGATGAACTTGCCGAACTGCTTGGGGGTGTTGGTCTTGTTGACCTCGCGGTCCTTGATCACGTGGGGGAGGTTTTCGAAGGGCGGCCACCAGCACTCGTCGCTGCCGGTGTGGAAGTAGGGCGAGCTCACGAACACGTCGCAGACCTCGCCGATGAGGGTCTCGATGGTGGGCAGGGCGGTGGGCTTGAGGAAGTCCACGACGTCGGGCCCGCCGACAAGGTCGGGCAACGCCCCGCGCAGGGCGCCGCTGTGCCCGGGCAGCTCGATCTCCGGCACGATCGTCACCCCGCGGTCGTCGGCGAACTTGACCAGGTCTTTCAACTCCGCCAGCGTGTAGGAACCCTTGAGCTGGGGAAACTTCGTCGACGGGAAGGTGAAGGCCTGGTCGTCGCTCAGGTGCAGTTGGAGGAAGCGGGTCTTGTACATCCGGCAGAGGACGACGATCTGCTTGAGGCCTGCCGTCGAGTGATGCTGGCGGGCGACGTCCACGAGCAGCCCGCGGAAGGCCAGGTCGGGCTTGTCGGCGACGGTGAGGGCGGGCAGCATTGCCTTGCCGCCCGATACCTGCAACGCCTGGAGCAGCGTGACGGTGCCCATGGCGACGGCGTTGTAGTTGGCGCCGCGGACGAGGGCCTTGTCCGTCACGTCCACGGCGTAGGCCTCGCCCGTCAGGGCCGGGGCGAGAGCCAGGGCGATGTCGCCCGCGCCCGCGGCCCCCTCGCCCGTCGCCAGCCGCCGGCCGGTGAGGGTGAAGAGTTCATCGGCCAGCACGGCCGCCAGGGGGGCCAGGGTCTTGTCGGCGGCGACGATGCGGCTCTTGTCGGTGAGCGTCACGCCGTCGCCCTTGGCTGGCTCGACGGACTTGGGCCAGGGGACGAGGTTCAGGGGGGACGCGGCGTTGCAGGAAACGCTAAGCCAGGCCGCGCAGGTTACCACCGCCGCCAGGACGGCGGCGCCGACTCGACGATGGACGTTCATGGTTGTGCCCTTTGCTGGTTGTCTACCGGGTCACTTCTGTTCGTACACGCGGATCTCGCTGATGTGGATCGCGGGATTGGCTGAATTGGTCAACATCGTCACGCGGACGTACCGGGCGTCGGTGGGCTCGATCTTGTGGCAATAGCCCTTCTCGCTGGCGGGGACCTTGTTGGCGCTGCCGTCGACGACCTTCTTCCAGGTCTTCCCGTCGACGGACAGCTCGATGTTGTAGGTGTAGACCCGCCCGTCGCCGAACCAGGTGTACAGGTGCACTTCGTTGAGTTTGTGCACGGCCTGGAGGTCGACCTGGTACCACCCGCCGGAGTCGCCGCCCCAGTGGACCTCCGGCTCGACGGTGCCGTCCACGGGGGCCAGGTTGGTCGTCTCGCCCCGGTTGGTCGTCACGGGCTTGCCGGTGGTGAGGTTCTTTTCGTAGTTCACCCAGGTGTAGGTTTCGCCCCAGGGCTCGCCGATGGGCTTGCCGTCGGGGGTAAACAGGGCGGCCTGGAAGCGGGTGGTGGCGCCGGCGACCTTGACCGGCCCGGTGTAGAGGGCGCTCTTGGCGGCGGGCTTGCTGCCGTCGAGGGTGTAGCGGATCTCGCCCGGCTGGGCGCTGGTGACGGTCACGGTGATCGGGTCGGCGAAGCGGCGGAAGCGGAGGGTGCGGGAGAGCAGCCCGGCGACCTGGCCGTCCAGGGGACGGCAGACGTAGTCGACCATGCGCTGGCAGCCCAGGGGCTTGCCGGCGGCGTCGTAGAGGCGGGAGCGGATCTGGGTGGTAGCCGTCAGGGCCAGCGGGGCCGTCCACTCCGGCGACTGCGCCGTCACGTCCTTGCCGTCGGTGGTGTATCGCAGCGTCGCGCCGGCGGCGGTGGGGGACAGTTCCGGCGTGAGGGTGACTTGTTTGGTGAACCAGCCGTCGGGGTTGCTGAAGAGCCCGTCGGCCTTGACGGTGAAGCGGTGGATGAGCAGGTCGAGCACGCGGTCGCTGCCGGCCCAGCGGCGGCTGAAGTCCTCGAAGGTCTTCCCGGCGTCGGGGCTGTGGCAGCGTTCGTGCCGGGCTGGGGCGGTGCGGCGGAGCATGTACACCGCCACTGTGCCGGGGCATTCCCAGAAGACCATCTGCCCGCCGATGACGACGTCCTGGGCGGGGTCGGCGGCGCGGGGGAGTTGGTCGGGCTCGCGGTCCTGGCTGCCCACCAGCCACATGTTCCACTCGTAGTTGGCGCGGGCGGGCCAGCCGACGCTGGGCTCCCAGGGCACGTTGATGATCTTATACCCGGCCGCCGTGATGGGCTTGGGGCTGAAGAACCGCCCGTCCCACTCGAAGACGATGACGTCCTTGTCGACTTCGGGCAACTCGAAGCCTTCCCAGACGATGAGCTGCTTGCCGCGTTTCTTGACGACCTTGCTTCTTCACCACCTTGTTGATCTCATTGATCAGCCAGCCATGCTGTTGGGCGGTGCCGATGTTTTTGGCCTTGCGGTCCGCCACCACGTTGGGCCAGGTCTCGAACAACGCCCAGTTGCACTCGTCGGATCCCATGTGGAAGTAGGGCGAGGACTTGAACACATCACACATCTCGTTGACCAGATCGGTTAGAACCGGCAGCGCGCCGGGTGTCAGGAAATTGATCACGCAGCCCTGGGTGTCGCCGAAGACGTCTGGGTAGGCGCCCGCCAGCACGCTGGAGTGCCCGGGGATCTCGAACTCCGGCACGATCGTCACGCCGCGGTCGTCGGCGAACTTCACCAGCTCGCGAAGCTGCTCGAGGGTGTAGACGCCCTTGAGCTTGGGGTACTTCGTCGAGGGGAAGGTGAACATCTGGTCGTCGGTCAGGTGCAGGTGGAAGTACTTCATCTTGTACACCCGGGCCAACTGCACGCAGTCCTTGAGGTCCTCGATGGAGTTGTACTGCCTCGCGACGTCCTGCATCATGCCGGTGTATTTGGGGTAGGGCTTGTCCAGGACGGTCATGCGGGGGATGGCGGTCTTCTCGCCCGCGCCGCGAAGGGCCTGCAGCACGGTGGTCGTGCCCATGCACGCCCCGACGTAGTTGCCCCCCTGCACCAGCACGCGGTCGCTGACGACGACCTTGTGGGCCTCGTCCTTCAGGTCCGGGGCGATCTCGATCCCGATGTCTCCCGCGCCGGGGGCGCCTTTGACCACGGCGAGCTTGAGCCCGGTCAGGGCGTGAATCTCCCCGGCGAAGATATTCGCCAGGGTCATGAGCTTGTCGTCGGCGGCCGCGATCTTGGCCGACCCCATCAGGGCCAACTCGCCCTTGTCCATCGTAATGGTCTTGGGGTAGGGCACGAACAGGGGCTCGTTGGACTGGGCGTTGCACGCCGCCGCCAGCATCGACAGGCCGATCATTATTGCGCAGCAGAGGGGGGCGCACGTTCTCATGGGACTCATGGGAATAATCCTTCCTGAAATGGTCCGGGCGTAGGAATTGTCATGCCTGTCGCACATCGCGCTCTCTTCAATGCACAGGGTCAACCGGAATGATATGGTATGACATGCTTGCGGGATTGTCCAAACAAGAGATAATCAGCCGGCGGGGCCGCGAACCGATTGTGCAGGTCGATCAAGGGGCCCATGTCGCCCCCGTCGGCGGCTTGGAGGGCGGCGAGGTAGTGTTGGCGGACGGGGCTTGTCGCGGCCGTGATGCCTTCCTCCGGCCAGATGGTGAGGGGCTGGCCGTGCTGCTTCAGCCAGATGTTCGCCAGGAGGCGCGCCCACCGGCCGTTGCCGTTCTCGAAGGGGTGGATGTGGACGGCGCGGTAGTGCAGCCTGGCGGCCTGTTCGGCTGGGGGCATGGCGGAGGCTTCCCAGGCCAGGAGATCTTGAAGAAGCTCGTGGAGGTCGGTCTGGATTCGCCAGGCGGGGGCCCCGAGGTTCAGTTCGACGGTGCGGATTCGCCCGGCCCAGGACCAGACTCGGCCGAGCATCTCCTTGTGGAGTTTAAGCACCCAGGGGAGCGTGAAGGGCGCCCGTCGTCGGTTGGGCGTGTCTGCCAGGTATTTCACAATGGCGGCGCGGATGTTGTCGGCCTCGAGCGGGTTGAGTTGGGCGCGGGTGTGGACGACCTTTCGGAGGGCTGGTCGCAGGCCCGAGGGGTCGATGGGCGTCTCGCCGGGGATGCTCTGCCAGGGGGCCATCATCGCGCCCACAATCGGCGAGCCGGGCCGGACAACAGTTGGGCCGCCGTTCGCTGTTCCATGAGTTCGATGTCCGCCGGGTCGACCCCCTGCCCTTCGAGGGCGGAGGTTCCCTGCACCAGGGCCACGAGGGCCCGGGCCTTGAGGCGCGCCTGGCGATCCCGCATGGCGGAAATGTCCTCGGCGTGCGCCTGGGCGAAACTCACCCCCAGCGCCTCGGCCACGGCGGAGACGGTCGAAAAACTCGCCGCCACCTCGCCGCCCAGAACCCTCTTGAGCGTGCTGACGGGGACCCCGCACCGGCGGGCGAGCTCGTCGAGGGACATTCCCAGGCGGCGTCGACGCTGGCTCAGGACGTTCAGGATGTCAATCGCCCTTTCCATGGCAGTCTCTCACACTAATGAATTATAGCTCATATATGACCTATCGTACAATGTATTATGGCCCATGAGCAGTATTATTGACAGTGAAGCCCCTGCCGAACGCGGCAGAACATTCTGGCACAAGACACCGCGAGTTGCCGGGTGCCGTGGTTTGCGGCCCCACCGCA
>JAPLNA010000233.1:27007-32307 GCA_026693065.1 Planctomycetota bacterium | reverse complement strand
GTGCGCAGGAATTCCGCGAGTCCCTCTTGGAGGGACGCCAGTTGTTTGGTATTCATGTTTGTCTCCAGGACCAGCTGGCTCACAAGAACCATCGGCCTGGACCCCCGAATCTCTTGAGCCTCATTTGCGCTGTAGTGCTACCAAGACGGCCGTCAGCGAGTCAGCCGGCGGTACGCCGCCGAGTTCAGAGGCCTCGACGGCCTGCAGCAGTGCAGGAATCTCGGCTGCACCAGTCGTTCTCAGGCTCGGCGGAAGGCCATCGAACTGCAGCAGCAGATCGAGCAGGGCACCGAGCCGACCAAGGCCAGCACGGCGAGTGTGGAAGAAATCGTCGACGGGTATTTCCTGGCCGCCCAGGCCAAGGGCATCGCCTTGAAGACCGTCTGGAAGTACCGGGCCGATCTGAACAAGCTCAAGGAGTTCTGCGGCGAGATTCAGCTGGGCCTGGCGCGAGGGTACTCCGAGACCCATCTGTACCGCTATCGCCAGTGGCTGGAGAAGAAGGGGTATTCGGCCAAGACCATTCAGGGGGCCCTGGTGGTGGCCAAGCAGGTCTTCAAGTGGGCCTGGCGGCAGGGAATCCTGAGGGACTACCGCCTGGCGGCGGCGACATTCCCCAGGGCCAAGGCCGGCCCGCAGCCGTGCTTCACATCCGAGCAGGCGGATCAGCTGATACAGGTGGCGGTCGGCGAGGAGAAGGCGGCGATCGCACTGATGGCCTACGCCGGGCTGCGGATCGGGGAGGTGGAGCAGCTGCAGTGGAACGACATTCACTGCCGGGACGGCCAGCCGGCGATGATCCACGTTCGCCGGGGGGGATCCAACGGTGCGACCAAGGACAAGGAGGACCGGTTCGTCCCCGTCCATCCCAAGGTGGCCGACTTGTTGGGCCGAGTGCGGGATGACAAGGCTCCGATCTTTCGCGACATCACGGAGCGTCGGCTGCTGCAGCGGCTGAAGGAGCTCTGCGGCGATTGCGGATTCGAGAATCCCACGCAGTACAAGCTCCATTCGTTCCGGCACCATTTTGCCAGCCTGTGCGCCAACAGCCACGTGCCCCACCGCAAGGCTTTGGCGTGGTTGGGCCACAGTTCCTCGGAAATGCTGGACCTGTACTATCACCTGCACGACGACGACAGCTGGCAGGCGATGCAAGCCCTGGCCGGTGACGCGGCAGGGGGCGAAAGTGCCCCGGAAAACCCGGCCGAAGCGGAAGATGAGGATGAGTCCGATGAGGGCAATTCGAGGGCAACGGGGGGGTCAACAATCGAGAAAACGCTACAAGCTCCCGAAGTGCGGGAGCTTGTAGGAGCCCTTGGCGGGCTAACGGAGAGGGTGCGGGCTCCGAGGCCGGCCTTGTCCTCCGGCATTTGACGACGCCAATTCAGGCGATACCGTTCAAACGTATTGACTGTGACCTGGTGGTTCTACGCGCTCGGTTTTGCGTCTACCTCACGGCACTGCTTCCGTCGGAATGGCAGCAAATCATCCGAGCGGCGTGGGTCGACCCGGGCAAGGACAGTGGCGTCAGCACGGAGATGACGGTCGACCTATTTGAAAATCCGGACTCCGTCGAGTGCGCCCAGGACGCCATCACGCTTTGTCGCGAGGGTTGTACCGGCCAGGAGATCAGCAAGCGCCTCGGGATATCCCGGCGGACAGCGTACGACGCGATCAAGCTGGCGGAACTCATGGAGCAGCGTGGAGCCGACGAGCCCTACGTCGAATTGACCGAGGCCCCGGCCAATGCGTCCCGTTGGGGGCAACGGCAGAAGGATACGGTCCAGGAAGGGGATCACTCGTCAGACTGATAAGTAGGCTGGCCTGTTGGCCGCATGGGATCCGCCTGCTCCAAGAGCACGGTGATCGGAGTGGGCGGATCCCAGCCAACACGGTCACCGTTGAAAAGTCTGCGATACTTGTCCGACCAGGTCGTTCAAGCACACTTGCGTCACCATGTCCGATATTGTCATCGCAGCATGGTCGCCCGTGATTCGACACTTGCCCTGACGACGCTCTTTGACAACGGAGGGCAGCGAGTATTTTGCGACTGCATGGACCATAGCGTTCTTCATGGACGTGACGTCTCCGCCACGGTGCCTGCGGTTAACCCGGAAGGGGAAGCTACGGGACGCCGGGGTGGAGAAAGACAGCAACGCCAGGGCAGACCTTTTTTTTAGCTATCAGCCAAATAGCAGGGCCTCGGAGCTTGTGCCGTGCGGCAATATGCAGGGGCCACTGGGCCAGGCACAAGACGATTCCACCCAACCTCTCCCTGAGCCATCCGACGGTGCCGGAGTCCCTCTGGCAGGCAGCTGCCAGTGGCTCGGAACTTTCTCGTCGTGTCAGCGGCGGCGTGAAGATGTCCGAATGCCGACGCTTTCCGACAGCCATGTCGTGGGCCCCAGTAACCTCGAACGCGTTCGGGACGCCGAGAAGGCGATGACGGCCTTTGTGAAGGCAAAGGAACCGAGAGCCAGTGACCTCGACAGCGTCATCGGCCAGACGATCCAGGAGTACCTGGTGGACATGCTGGCCGACCTGCGGCACCTGGCGCAACATCGGGGCCTGGACTTCGACCAGGCCGACCGGTTGGCTCGCGGGCATTTTCATGCGGAGGTCGGCGAGGGATCGTAAGGGGACAACCTTGGTGCCCTTTGTTCACTGCAACACTTGGATAACCGGAAAGGAGCTGAAGAGATGGACATTCTAATCGCAATTACGGTTTGGCTGCTGATCGGCGTCTGCGCCGTGACGCTGTCGGCGGCTCTTGTCGTTGTCCGGGGAGGGAGATGGAGGCGCGATCCATTGAGGTTGCGGGGTATCGCGTTTGCTCAGGGCCAACTGCTTCGGCTCCTGGCCAAGGCGATCGTTACTCGTATTGCAGACGCAAGCGACAGCAGCGGCAAAGACTGATGGCGACACGTTGTGGACTGAGGCTATCTCCAACCTCAGCTCCGGCCGCGAGGGATACGCTGGCGGCCGACGAATACGTCAGGAGTTTGAAAAGATCGTCGTGATCATCCTCCTGCGAGGCAGCGGGCTGAGACTTCGCCGGAACTGACACGTTCTGTCAAACAAAGAAGGCTATCATGCAAAATGAACTCCTGACGCTTGGCCAGTTGGCAAAGATCCTCGACGAGGAGGAGCACCGTTTGATCCACCTTTGCGAGCGCGGCGTGATTATCCCGGCGGAAGATGCCCAAGGCCGCGGGACTGTTCGACGCTTCGACGCGAACAATCTGTTTTGTTTCGCCGTGGCCCTCGAGATTCAGCGGTGGGGCGGCCAAGTCACAGTGCTGAGACCGGTGATCGCACTGCTGGTGCAGGTGATCCGTCTAGCCAGCAAGAGACAGACCGGATGGAGCGTATGCAGGTTCTTCGCCGACCACGAGGTTTGCCGCCTCACTTACTTCAAGCCCAACGTCGTGGTATTCCGAACGGAGAACCAGTTCAGAACCTTGGCGCTGAACGAGGATGGCATGCCGCAGCCCGACACCGAGCAGGTAGAATGGCCGGCCGGGCATGCCAGCTGTGTGACGATCGATCTGCAGGCGATCGCATCTGATCTCTTGACGAAGATGACATGAGCCCCTTTTTTTGCACAGGAGTAGAGACCGAGTCTCTCAAATGACGGCGATGGTTCCGGGCGACGGAAAGCTTGGTTGAATGACGACATGGACGGGACAATGCGGAGGCGGCACGAACGGCCGAGGCCAGGCTGGGACTGCTGAGCCGCTCCGGAACCTCGCGCAGCGATATTCTTCGCCTGAGGAGTATTCCCAACGGACCGGGTTGTCCATATCAACGGTCCGGCGGCGGATCAAGGATGGCTCACTTCCTTACGAGCAACTGGGTGGAAAGCGTCATCGGATCGTCATCACCGTTGCCCCCCCGGACGTCCACTACCCGCAGATGCCGGCGAATCCCTCGGTCGCCACTGGGCCGGGGGTGGCAGGACTGGAAGGCGACGTTGCCGACAGGGACGTGCCGCCCCCAGCTGTGCCGCGGCAGAAACTCCGCGGCCCGGCGGCCAAATGGACTAGAGAGGCCTTTTTCTGAGGGATAACAATGCCCAAGAAACGCGAAAACGAGCTGATACTCGGACGGTTCTTCAAATGGAAGCTTTACCAACGGGACGGCGTCTTCTACGCCGACGCCCGTAGCAACACCGTGAACGCCGGCCGGCACAGCCTCATCACGAAAGTCCGGGCCGAGGCGCTGGAGAATCTGAAGCGTCTCGACAGGATCAAGGCACTGGAACTTGGCCTCGCCGTGCCGGAGGAGCCCGCTGCCGGCGTTCCGGAGGGCCTAGCCCTCGCCGAAGGCCGCCGGTTGTACCTGGAGCACGCGGCACGTTCGGAAGTGACCGGCGGGGCCAGCAAGAAAACACGGCAGCGATACCAGGCGGTCTTCGACAAGTTCCAGGCGTTCGCTCAAAAACGCGGCGTCCAGAACTGGCGACAAATCACCACGGCGGTCGTGGAGGCCTACAGCAAGTTTCTCGCCGACAGCAATTACGCGGAACGCACGCAATACTTGGAACTGACGACAGTGAAGCAGGCGGTGAAGTTCTTCATCGAGCGCGGCCTGCTTCCGCAGGAGTGCCGCATCAATCTCAAGCTCCGAAAGGTCACAGACAGTTCCGCCTATTGCTATACTCAGGTGGAAGTCGCAGCCATCGTGGCATTTTGCCGGCAGGAGCCGGAGCTGTTGTGGCTGGCGGATGTCTGTGTGGCGCTCGCTTGCACGGGCACGCGGATCGGCGAGCTGGCGGCCCTGCGTTGGGACGACATCGATCTTGAACAGGAGACCATGCGGATCGCCAACGACCCGGATAGCCCTGGCAATCGACTCCACGGACAGAGGCGGCGGACCAAGAACCGGCACGATCGGTCATTCCCGATTCACGCGGATCTCCTCCACGTGCTGGAGAGGATGCCGCGTCACCGTGACGGATACATCTTTCATGGCCCTCGCGGCGGCAGATTGAAGCCCGACACTGCGCGAAACGTACTGACCAAACGGGTCCTTCCGCTGGTGGCGGAGGGACTTCATGGCAGGGGGATCCAGTCTCGCGTGGCGGAGGGGCGCCTCCACACGTTCAGACACTATTTTTGCAGCGTGTGCGCCAACAACGGCACCGCAGTGCAAGTTGTCCTGATGTGGCTCGGGCATCGCGACAGCCGGATGATTCGCTATTACTTCCACATGTTCGACGGGGCGGCCCGGGACCAGATGAAAAAACTCGACTTCGTGGGGCCCACCGCCGCCGCGTAGGCGGGGACCGGACCCCACAA
>JAPLNA010000233.1:0-27002 GCA_026693065.1 Planctomycetota bacterium | reverse complement strand
AAAACGTTGAAGGCGCCCGGCGGCGCCGTGACCCATCGGAGAAGCACGTGACTGTTTCAAGCGAGACCGGAGACACAAGAGCGATTGCTGCGGCGGCACCATGCCGCCGCGGCGGCGTCTCCGGGAAGGAGCTGATTGACTCAGTTTTGGCACAGATAGCTGTGTCAATCACGAGGCCCCTCGTAAGGCCCTATAAAAAAAGGGCCTGCGAGGGACGCTCGCAGGCTAACGGAGAGGGTGGGATTCGAACCCACGGTACAAGTATGACCTCGTACAACGGTTTAGCAAACCGTCGCTTTCAGCCACTCAGCCACCTCTCCAGGCGGGCGAAACTGCGGCCGACGGGGGTGAGTATACCCGGGCGGCGGGGGGGAGTCAATACGCCTCGGGTCGGGAGAAAGAGAGATTTTCCTGAACGAGGACGATCTTTTTGGCTTGACGGGCGCGGGCGGCGGTTCTACACTTACACGCCCTTGCCATGCAAGGGGCGCCACGCACCGGTAGCTCAGTTGGCAGAGCAGCTGACTCTTAATCAGCGGGTCGAAGGTTCAAGTCCTTCCCGGTGTACTGAGATCCGCCCCGCCCCCGCGCGGGGCGGTTTTCTGCGCCGACGGCGCAGGCGAGGCGGGCTTCAGGCTCGGGCGGCCTCGCCCCCGCGGGTCGAGGCCAGCCGCTGGTGCACCGAGAGAATGTGCACCACCTCCTCGACGTCCAGCCTCGCCAGCCTCGCCGTCAGACGACCCCGAAGGTCCGTCTGCGGCGGGAGTTGTTTCAACACGGCTTCCATCGCGCCGTCGATGATCGCCACCGTGTGATCGTCCCCCCGCTCGATCAGTTGCCGGAGCCCCTCCCGCGCGTTGTCGGATGGGCCTCGTCGCGTACTGCTGCCCTTGGCAGTGGTGCTGCGCATAGGTAGCTCCTTTTGCACGGCCGTCTATGCCTTGAGAAATGTAGTCTGTCGGGCGCGGCGCGAAACCTTGCCCCGCCCGTGCTACCATCATATTATACACACTTGGCCCCACTGCAAGACAATCTTCTTATTCCCCGGCAGCACGCCCCCAGCGCCGCGGGGGGCTCTTTCCCCCGCGCGGCGCGAGAAAACACGAGTGTCAGCCATGAGCGATTCCACCAACCCCAGGCCGACGGCGATTGTATATGATGAATTCTGCCTGCGGCACACTCCCGGGCCGGGGCATCCGGAACGGCCCGAGCGGGCCGGCGCCATCGTGGCGGCGTTGCGGGCCTGTCCGGCGAGCGGGCGGCTGGCGTGGTTGCCGCCCCGCCCGGCGACGCTCGAGGAACTCGCCGCCTGCCACACCGCCCACTACATCCGACAGGCGAGGCACGACATCGAGAGCGGCGCGGGAGTGTTGAGCACGGGGGACACCAACGTGTGCCGGGACAGTTGGTCCTGCGCCCTGCTGGCGGCGGGGGCGGCCCTGACGGCCGTCGACGCCGTCTGCCAAGCCCGCGCCGCCAACGCCTTCTGCCCCATGCGACCGCCGGGCCATCACGCCACCAGCGGGCGGGGGATGGGCTTCTGCCTCTTCAACAACGCCGCCCTCGCCGCCCGCTATGCCCAGCGGAAGCACCGGGTCCAGCGAGTGCTGATCGTCGACTGGGACGTCCACCACGGCAACGGCACGCAGGAGATCTTCTACGAAGACCCGTCGGTGTTCTATTTCAGCACGCACCAATGGCCCTGGTATCCCGGCAGCGGGCTGGAGGGCGAGACCGGCGCCGGGCCCGGGGCGGGGGCGACCATGAACCGCCCCTTGCCCGCGGGAGCGGGGGGGAAGGAAGTCCTCGCGGCCTTTCAGAACGACCTGGCCCCGGCGATGAAGGCCTTCCGCCCGGGCCTGGTGATCGTCTCCGCCGGCTTCGACAGCCGCGGGGCCGACCCCCTGGGCCACCTCCGCCTGAGCGATGACGACTTCGCGGACCTGACGAGGGTGGTGCTGACGATCGCCGCCGAGCATGCCGCCGGGCGGCTCGTGTCCGTGCTGGAGGGCGGGTACAACGTGGCGGGACTGGCCTCGGCGGCCTGCTCGCACGTGCGGGCCCTGGCGGACTTCCCTCGGTAACGGACGCCCCTCGCGGGTAACCCCCGGGCCGGGTCCAGAGCTTTTCCTTGTGCCCCGGACGCCCGGTGACGATAGAATACAAGGAGCGAATGTCGGTGTGTTTGAGGAGTGAATGATGGCGAATGCCACAGGACAATTGGCGGCCGGTATGTTGGCGGTGCCCACGTATATCCATTGGGTGATCGTTCTCCTGGCGATCCTGCTCCTTTTCGGCGGCAAGAAGCTGCCGGAACTGGCCCGCGGGCTCGGCCGGGGACTGAGAATCTTCAAGGAAGAACTTTCGGGGATTTCCGACGGCGTCAAGGAAGGGCTGAAAGAAGAACCCAAACCGGCGGCGCCCAAGGCCCCCGACGCTTCCCCCGCGGCCCCTGCCGACAAGCCC
Organism: Planctomycetota bacterium; assembly: GCA_026693065.1. Classification (GTDB taxonomy): domain Bacteria; phylum Planctomycetota; class Phycisphaerae; order SM23-33; family SM23-33; genus JAPLNA01. Next base: position 24,536 of record JAPLNA010000233.1, on the reverse strand, counting down.
GCCGATCCCCAGAAGTGATCTTCCGCGCGGGAGGGGAGGGGGAGAGACTCACCGCGGAGGACGCAGAGATCGCAGAGGGAAGACCGCAGAGAGAAGAAGGGGGGGCCTAGACGGGCAGGGATATCTGGGTTGCCGTTGCCACCGGTTTTATCGCAGGCGGGGGTATTCCCAGTTCTTCTATTTCTTTCTCTGCGCGTTCTCTGCGCCCTCTGCGGTTAGTCCTTCCCTGCCGTTCCTTCCCGCTTCCTCACCATCAGCCAGGCCAGCAGCACCCCGATCTCGTAGAGCAGCCACATCGGAGTCGCCAACGCCAGCATGCTGAAGGCGTCCGGCGGGGCGATGATGGCCGTGAAGATCAAAATCGCTATCACCACGTGCCGGCGGAAGCGGTTGAACGACCGAATGCTGACCAGCCCGGCCTTGGCCAGCACGATCACGATCAGCGGGGTCTGGAACGTGATGCCGAAGACGAGCATCATGTTCGTCATGAAGGCCACGTGGTTCTCCAGCGTGACGGACATGTCCACGTCCAGCCAGTCTGACATCTCCACGAGGGCCTGCAGAATCGGGGTGGCCACCACGAACAGGAAGAACATCGCCCCGGCCACGAACAACCCCGCGATGAACGGCAACGTGTTGCGGACGTAGCGACGCTCCTTGCTGTAGAGCCCGACCGAGACGAACTTCCAGAGCTGGTAGAACACCCACCAGGACGCCAGGATCAGCCCGAAGATCGCCGACACGCGAAGGTACGTGTTGAACGCCTCCGTCGCCGTCAGGGCCTTGAGCTTCGCCCCGGCCTCCGACCGCCCCAGATGCCGCATCGCGTCGTAGTAGGGCTTCTCCAGCAGCAGGAGCAGCCATCGCCCGATCCCCATCCCGATCCCCATCCCGGCGACGATCCCCAGCACGGCGTAGATCAGGCGTTTCCGCAGCTCGTCCAGATGATCGCCCAGGCTCATGCGGACGTCGCCGTCGACGCCGCCTGCGCCCGGGTCTGCCGGGTCTGCCGGTTTGGCCGGAGAAGGCTCCGCGGGGGCGGCCGGCGAGGGAGGGTTGTCGTGTTCATCTGCGATCAAGGGGACCTCTCTGGACACAGCAAGTATACCGGGCGACGCGGGCGCTTCCAAGCGGCGATCCCCGGGTCAGACTCCAGTTCCCGGCGCGTTTGGCCGATAACTACACAGGCACATGGAAAGGCCGATATGAACACGCTCCAGTTTGCCACCAACGGCACGACGTACCTGTTTCGCTACGCCGACGGCTGCGAAGACCAGGTGGTGGCCCAGTTGATGCGTCTGGCCGACGACGAGGCCCACGAACTGGACTGGCTGGACGCGGCGACGCTGGGTTTTCAGGTCGTCTGCGGGGCCCCACGCCGCGCCCGGGAAAAAGCGGCCACCAAAGGCCTCGCCTGACCCCACCCCGGGCCACGAGCCAAGGACGGCGGATGCTTACACTGCCCCTGATAGCACGATTTATCAACTACCTCGAAGCCGAGCGGAACTTCTCCCCCCACACCGTCCGCTCCTACGTGGCCGACCTGGTCCAGTTCTGCCAGTTCCTCTCCGTCGACGGCACGAACGTCCTGCCCGACGCGGCCAACCTGCCCGCCCCGGACCAACTCGACGTCGCCGTCCTGGGCGACCGCATCCGGGCCGTTACCCCCATGGGCGTCCGCGCCTACCTCGCCATGCTCCGCAACACCGACTACTCCAAGAGCACCGTCGCGAGAAAACTGGCCACCCTCCGCAGCTTCTACAAGTTCCTCGTCCGCCAGGGCGAGCTGGTCAGCTCCCCCGTGGCCGTCATCCGCACGCCCCGCCAGGACAAACGCCTGCCCACCTGCCTCGACGTCGAGCAGGTCGACAAGCTCCTGGGCGTGCCCGACGCCCACTCGTTCCTGGGCACGCGGGACCGGGCGATTCTCGAAACCATCTACTCCGCCGGGCTCCGCGTCAGCGAAGTCGTCGGCCTGGACTTAGACGACCTGGACGAGTTCGGCGAGGCCCTCCGCATCCGCGGCAAAGGCAAGAAGGAACGCCTCGCGCCCCTGGGCGGCAAGGCCATCGAGGCCATCGCCGTCTACCTGGAGGTCCAGAGCCAGCACTTCGGCCGCCATCGCCAGGGCCCCGTCTTCGTCAATCGCTCCGGCCAGCGGCTCACCGACCGCTCCGTCCGCCGGATGATCGAGAAGTACGCCCTCACCGCCGGCATCGTCCAGCACGTAAGCCCGCACGCCCTTCGCCACAGCTTCGCCACCCACATGCTCAACGCCGGCGCCGACCTCCGCAGCGTCCAGGAAATGCTCGGCCACCGCAGCCTCTCCACCACGCAGATCTACACCCACCTGACCACGACGCGGCTGAAGGAAGTGTACGACAAGGCCCATCCTCTGGCCGGGTAGGGGGGAGGGAGGGGGAGGGACTCACCGCGGAGGACGCAGAGAACGCAGAGGGGAAGAGAGTGGGGGAAAGAGATTCGTTCATGAACCCGCCGAAGGCAAGCCAATTACACGAATCAGAACGAAGGCAAGAGGGGCGAGGGGAAAACCTCCGGCGGGGACACAAAATGAAAATGAAATCATCCGTTCGATTTCGTTTTCATTTTCGTTCCTTCCGCCACTGGCCGTCGAGAGTCCAACCGACGCCACGATGACCAGTCATCCTACCTGTGTCCCCGCCGGAGGTTTTCCCCGGCCCTGCGAGCTCCGGCCCGCGAACGCAGATCGCCGACCTCCCGTGCGCCCCGATCTTCGCGTGTTCTACGCTGCTGCCGGGGCATAGTGGAGGAGGATCAGCTTCTCTTCCAGGATCGTCGCCATCGCGTAGGTGCGTCCCTCGTTGTCGCAGAACTCGACCTCGAAGACCCCCGGCGCGAGGACTTCCACCACCGCCCCGACCTGCCCGCGAACCAGCTTCTCTTCCGGCAGATCTTCGGCCAGGGCCACCACGTCGAAAAGTTTCACTTGTTGGTCCATGGTTTGCGGATGTCGACGAAAGCTTTGTCGCCGCCAGGAAGTTTCATTCCCACAGCTTATTGTGTTTCTGGCCGGGCGGTCCAGGGGAAAACTCCCCCGCCCGTGGTTTTCCCCGACCTCGCGCGGCGCGACTAGCGAACGCAGATCGCCGACACCCCGCCTGCCTCAATGCCCCGAGGGTCGTTCGGTTCGGTGCTTGAGGAAGAAGCGTGCCAGCGCCACCATGGCTTCGCCGCGAGTCATGGGAGACACGGCGGTATCGATAATCCCGTCGATGGCCATGTCCAGTTCTGCGGCCTGTGCATCGCTCAACATGAACGTAACCACCTGTGGGAGAACATCCGTATCCCCGGGAGCATCATACTCAGCCGGCGGGGTTTCCCATGCCTCGGGCCCGGAAACGGCTCTCAATTCCGATTCGGTGTCCGGCAGAAGCTCGGTGAGTTCAGATAGCTCATGAATCGCCGCGAGTTCCTCGAGCAGAATGGCCCTGCGCTCCGGAACATCTCTTCCCGAGAGCCGGTTCAGGGTGGCCAAGTACAGCCGGGCCTGGTCGTCATCCAAAGTCCATATGGTGCACGTGGCCGTGCCATGGCCGAGGGCTTGCAGCGCCTGGTACCGATGGTGACCGTTGACGATTTCGAACTTTCCCGGATGGATGGGGTGGGGCCGAACGGTCAGCGGTTCATAACGCCCGAATCTTTCGATGTGTCGCTTCAGTTTGGCCAGCGTATCGGCGTCCATTCGGTTGCTGTTCAACGGATGGGGCAGGAGTTCATTCAGTGGAATCTGCTGGATCATGCCGGGTCCTTTCGATATCGGGGAAGAGGGGGTGTTGGATGGCCTGGGGGCCATTGGCTGGCCAGTCGCCCGCGATGCCGCAACACTGGGAGGGGAGGTCGGGATTCTTGCAGGCGCAGACTTTGACGAGGATACCGTGCCGTCGCGCGACATCCGCCACCCGGGTGAGGATTTGGCGGCGGTGGTCTGGCGGCAAGGCCGTGACCGTCGAGTTCTCCGCATGGATGGCCAGCCGTCCGGAGGGTTTGAAGTGCGCGAGGAGATTCCGACACTCCACTTCGGTCAGGGCGGCCTTGAGGGCGTTGGCAAGGGCTGGCCGCAAGAACAGCGTGCTGGCGGCGATGCAATCGACTCCCGCTTGGGCCAGGGCGGCCAGTAGCCCATCAAGCGGCTCCCCGTCGTCGGTCAAGCCCGGCAGGATCGGGTCGAGCCGAACCTGGGTGCGGATTCCTCCAGCCCGCAGCGAGCGGATCTGGGCCATGCGATCCACCGGAGGCGGGGCTCCTGGCTCGAACCGGGCGGCGACATTCGCATCGAGCGTCACGAGCCCGATCTGCGCACGGATCATGTCCGCCTTGGACCGCAGCAGTTTCATGTGCCGTTCGGGAATCCGGCCCTTCGACAGGAACGCCACGCCGATGCCCTGGGTCAGCAGGTATTCCAGAATCACATAGGCCAACTCGAGCACTTCCGGAACGGGTTGGAACAGATCGCTGGCGGGGCTGAAATACACAGCCTGCGGTCGTTTCCGCTTGCGAGTCAGCTCGCTCTTGAGCTTCTCGAGCGTGTTGGCATATACCACGACGCGCCCAGGGCCCGGGTAGCACGAATACCCCTGTGAATAGCAGTAGAGGCACCCATGCGCGCACCCGGCCGTCAGGTTGATCGTCGGAATCCCCGCCAGACACGCCAGTCCCGACGGCGTCAACACCGCCGACTTTCGCTGGGCCAAGGTGACTGTCACCATAGTCGGTCCCCCTTCAGTTGCCCGATGGCGGGGTCGCCAGATCTGACTACCGCATAGGTAAAGTGCCCTTTCAAACGTAGCGGCCGGGTCATATCGATGCCCGAGGAATGAGGTATTCCAACGTTCCGGTGGTGGCAGAGAAGATCGTTTGGCCGCATATCCGTATCACTGACCACCACAAGACCACAATCTGCAAGAAGCTCGGCCAGTACACTTCGCCCCCGCGACGTCAGAAGACAACGCTGTTGAAACGAACGAATGGGGGCAAGGATGCGGTCGGCATCATGGCGGCCTTCCCTCGACCGGCCTCTACCGGCCATCAGCCAGTCTAAGCCCTCGAAAAAAGGTGAGAGGGAAGCCTGAACGAAAGTCCGTCCGGCATCCAGCCAGGTTCGCCTGCTTGAGATTACGAGTGAATCTGGCCCGGCTGCGCCAGGCTTGAGGCATTCTGCGGGAGTGCATGCCGGCCACCACAACCGTGTGGGACCGAGCCCCGCCATTTCCGCCATATCGCCGGGATCGATGGCCCGTATGCCAAAGTTGCTGAAGTTATTGAAAAATCGGCATACGATGGCCACTCGGAACCCATTTGCCGATGGTAGCCGATGAGGCCGCGAAAGCCAGTCCCTGTAATCACCTGAGATGCACGTGAGGGTGTCAACGACTGTCCGAATGCCGGGCGTTCGGAAGAAACGAACGGGATCGCTGGGCGCGACATCCAGCAGATACGCCCTGACTCGCAGGGCCGCGCCGCCGCGTGAATAGGCCCGCCTGGCGGAAAGCAGGAGCTTGGAGACAAGGAGGCCGCTGCCAGAGCCCACATCCACAATCTCGATCTGCCCGGCACAATTGGCGGGTCTGGCCTGGCTCGCAAGGTAGGGTATCAGGATGCCGGTGGAAATCCTCTCGGCCCGTTCATCTGCTCGTGGATCGGCGGCGACACATATCCCTGCCTCGATGGCGTTCACGGCCGGAAAACTTCGGCGATCACCTGGATTCAAGTAGAGTAACAGTGAAAGGCCCGAGCCGATAGAGAGTTTGTGCTGTCGATAATGGTAGAAACAGTGTGAGGGCGGCGGGATCGGGGCCACCACAAGCGGAAGAAACTGTGGGTCGTCCAACGCCGACGGGTGTTTCAGCCTTGCCAATAGATAGCACGGATTTCGAAGCGTAGTGGTTCCTGCGGCCACTGGCCTGTCGCCGCCGCTATCGAAGACCCCCATACACTCAAACCCCAAGACGGCCTGGAGTGCGGCCCGAAGCTGGGTTTCCTCACGGGCCCGCCCGCACAAGCGGAGAATTGACTCCAGAAGGGTGAAGTATCGGAAACAGTATTCCTGGGCGAATTGCGGAAGAAGACCAGACCGGACGTAGGTGGACCAAGCCCGATGTAAGGCCTCGACTTCCCGTGCCGTTTCATCTGCCCCAAGTGCCAAGACGGGCCGCCAGAATCTCTCCCATGGCTCGGTATGCACCTGTATGGTTCCGGCGGAAATCGCAATTCGCGTGGGCACTTCTAGGCGTTCAAAGTGTTGCAGCATCCTGCCGCGCGCCAGAATCCGGGATGTCCCGACAAGCACAGTTCCCATTCCTCGCTCCCGTGCCGCCCTGGGGCACAATGCCCAGGCGGCTGGTTTCTAGCCCTGACTGGCAACGGCCGATGTTTCCTGACTTCCTGCAGGGCATTCTGTGGCCGAACAAAATGCTAACACAAGTCCCGTAACTTGTCAAGAGCCTTCTACGTTTTCTTCGAGCTTCCAAATGATCGGCTTCATCCGTTCTCAACCCGTTTCCACACGCCAGCCGCCACCGGCGACGGGCCCGGCTTCACTAACGGCAAGAATCGACCGTCCGGCCGAAAAAGTTCTTGACAAAGGGTTAGGTATCTGATAGGGTATGCGGCGAAATGGACCAGCCGCCTGCATTGGGCGGGCGGGTGATGGTTTGTGAGTTGGCGGCCAGGGACGGCGCGTGGATGAGGAAACGGGAGAACGAACATGGGCAAGAAACGGTTACAGTATGACGACGAGGCGCTGGTGGAGATGATCTCGGAGGGGCAGATGACGTACAAGGCGATCGGCCAGGAACTGGGGATCAGCGAGATCCTGGTCAAGCAGATCGCCCAGGGCCGGCGGAGGAAGGAGCTGGGGCAGCGGCTGTGGGATGCCGAAAACGGCATCGTGGCCGAGGCCCGGAGGATCGCCTTGCAGTATGCCCGCCACATGGTGATGGAACAGATCCGGCTGGGGCTTCGGGGCGAGGGCGAACCGGCCCGGCGGGCGAGGGAGTTTGTGCTGAAGTTCGCCGTTTCATCACGGCCGCAGCGAAAAGACCTCCCCGGACAGAAAGACCGCAGCCCGGAGTGGATGCTCCAGATGTCGCGCGAGATGGGCATCGTGCCCTGGGAGGATGAACTGGACGCGGAGCGCGAGCGGGAGGCGATGGAGGAGGAAGCCAGGAACGGGGAGGGACTCACCGCGGAGAGCGCTGAGGGCGCAGAGGGGGAGGAGGCCGGGAAGAAGGCAACAGGGAACAGGCAACAGGCAACAGGAATGGGAGGGAAGGGACTCACCGCGGAGGACGCGGAGGGCGCAGAGGGGGAGGAGGCCGGGAGCAGGGAACTGGGAACTAGGAACCGGGAACGGGGAACCGGGAAGGGACGGGCGGTGGTGACGGCAGCGTCGATGCCGGCGTCAGGGGTTCTTGCCGGGTCCGCCGGGCCAACCGGGCCAGAGGCGGCGTCGATGCCGGCGACGGGGGTTTTGCCCGGGCCGGCGGTGGCGGCCGGGCCAGAGGCAGCGTCGATGCCGGCGATGGGGGTTGGCTGCGATGGCTAGTGAAAAGGGAATAGTTCCTCACGAGCCGCCGGCTCACCCGCGAACCATGAAAACCTGCCGGGTGCCATGCTTCTACGCGCAGCGGAGAAGCATGCCAGAGGACGTCCATCGCGCGAGCATGCTTCTGGCAAACAAACGCCAGAAGCATGGCACCCGCAAGCCCAGTGCCCAGGCCGTAGGCGTCAGATCTTCGTCTTTCAGAGCAGGGAAGAGAGAACCGGACATGTCGGGACTAGAACTTGGCCCCGAGAACCTGATACCCGCTTTTCCTGCCTGGCTACCGGCTACCGGCCACGGGCTACCGTTCCCGCCTCCGGCGGGAAGTCCGCCTTCGGCGGGTGAGCATCCCTTGAGTATCCCTTAAGTATCCCTTAAGCATCCTTTGAGCATCCCGGAAGTATCCTTCAAGCATCCCTTGAGCATCCGAAATCGGCGGGTGTTCGGAAAGGCGGAAAATGAAACCGGCGGCGGAAGAAGGAGTTGCGGTTCCAGGCCATGCCGGGGGCGATGTTCTGGGATGCTTCATGCGATGGCGGCCGACATTGTAGTGGTCCCCGCGGGCCCGGGGGCCGGCTGGGGGGCCCTTTAACCCCGACATAACCGGCGAGAGGGTCTTGGCAGGAGTGGGGGTGTGTGCTATTGTATGGGGCTCTCGGGCGGCGCGGGCGCCGGGCCCGGGAGTGTATTGCCCCAGGCCCCGGGATGGAAGAAACGACATGAGCATTGTGGTGATGAAGTTCGGAGGCACGAGCGTGGCCGACGCGGCGCGGATTCGCGCGGCGGCCGCTCGCGCGATCCGCACGCAGAAGAAGGGCCATCAGGTCGTGATGGTCGTCAGCGCGATGGGCAAGACCACCGACGTGCTGGTGGACCTGGCCGAGCAGGTCAGTCGCGGGCAGGCCCCGCCCAAGCGGGAGATGGACCAACTGCTGGCCACCGGCGAGCAGGTGACGATCTCGCTGATGGCGATGGCGCTGGAGGAGCTGGGGGCCAAGGCGATCAGTTTCACAGCCGGTCAGATCGGCATCGTGACGGACGACTCGCACACGAAGGCGAAGATCAAGAGCATCGACGTGCGGCAGATTCGGCGGCAACTGGCGGCGGGCAAGGTGGTGGTGGTCGCGGGGTTCCAGGGGGTGACGGAAGACGGGGCGGTGACGACGCTGGGTCGCGGCGGGAGCAACGTGACGCTGGTGGCGATCGCGGCGGCGCTGAAGGCCCAGGCGTGCGAGAACTACACGGACGTGGACGGGATGTTCACGGCCGACCCGAACATCGTGCCCACCGCGCGGAAGATCGAGCGGATCAGCTACGACGAGATGCTCGAACTGGCCAGCCAGGGCGTGAACGTGCTGCACAACCGGGCGGTGGAGTTCGCCAAGAAGTACAACGTGCCGATTCACCTGCGGAACAGCGGCAACGAGAGAAAAGGAACGATGATCGTGGCAACGACGAAATCCATGGAGCGAATCGTAGTGAGCGGGGCGGCCCTGAAGAGCAAGCTGGCGCGGGTGACGCTGCGGAACGTGCCCAACCACCCGGGCATCGCGGCGAGGATCTTTCACACGATCGCGAGGCACGACGTGGTCGTGGACGACATCATCCAGACGCTGGGCGACGGGGGCAAGGCGACCATCGCGTTCACCGTCGACCTGGGCGAACTGTCCGACGCGAAGAAGGTCGTGGACGAAATCGCCGCCGGCATCAAGTGCCAGGCCGCCTATGAGGAGAAGCTCGCCAAGGTCTCCGTCGTCGGCATCGGCATGCAGATGCACACCGGGGTGGCCGAGAAGATGTTCAAGGCCCTGGCCGACGCGAAGGTGAACATCCAGAACATTACGACCAGCGAGATCCGCATCAGTTGCCTGATCGCCCAGGCGGACGGTCACACCGCGTTGCGGTGCGTGCATGACGCGTTCGGGTTGGGGAAGAAGTAAGCCCCCGGCACTGCCGGGGGATGCCGTTCCCAGGCCGGATGACACCCGTCGGAGCGATCCTCCGGCACTGCGGAGATTGACGGGGGGGCCGTCACCGGGGCCTAACAACATCCCCCTGCAATGCAGGGGGCTTGTTGACGCCCATCGAGGCGAATAGAATTTCCGCCATGCGATTGCGTCGCCGTCCGATACCCGAGAAGCTGCCCGACGCCCTGAGACGGCGGCGGTATCTGATGCGGCGGGTGGGATGGGTGGCGGCGGCGGGGGTGCTGGTGGGGGCGCTGGCGGTGGCCGACCGCGCGGGGCTGTTCGGGCGGTTCCACGGCGGCGACGTCGCGCGGTATCACAAGGCGAGCTTCTCCGTGCCGCACGTCGTCGACGGGGACACGCTCGACGTCGACTGCCCCGACCCCGTCAGCGGACATCCGCACACCCGCATCCGGTTCTGGGGGATCGACACGCCCGAGACCGTCAAACCCAACACCCCGCCGCAGCACTTCGGCAAGGAAGCCAGCGACTTCACCAAGGCGGCGTGTCTGGGCAAGACCGTGCGGCTGGAGTTGGTCGAGGGCCACACCCGCGACAAGTACGACCGCCTGCTGGCGTATATCTACCTTCCTGACGGGCGGTGCCTGAACACCGTGCTGGTGGCCGAGGGATACGCCTACGCCGACCCGCGGTACGATCACCCGCACAAGGAGGAATACGCCCGGCTGCAGGCTCGGGCGAAGAAGGCGAAGCTAGGGTTGTGGAAGGACGTCAAGCCCGAGGATCTGCCGTACTATTACCAGCCTGAGACGCGGCCCGGGCGGATGCCGTGAGGGCGGGGGGCTAGCGCCCGTCGGGGCGGGAGGCGGGAAGTCCGGTATTGACTGGCGGCTTTGCCACAAACAAGGAGGGCCGGATTGTCACTATTTGCCGGTGCGGAAGAGATAGACGCCGTTGCTGTCGGTGGCGAGGATGCCGTCGTCGAGGATCTTGGCCTGGCAGTCGTAGGTGGTTCGCTGGGTGGGGGCCTCGCCGGCGGGCAGGGAGTGGGAACTGACGACTTGCCCGGTCTTGCGGTCGAAAATGTCAACGAAGCCGCAGACTCTCTTGCCCGCGACGGTCTGGCAACCGCCGGTAAGGACGAAGCCGCCGTTGAGGTTGTACCAGTTGCCCGCGGCGACATCGGCGCCGACCTTGTCGTCGGGTCCGAGCAGCCGGCCGCCGTTGCTCCAGCGAACGCCCAGGCTGTGCCGGGGGCCCGGGCGGCCGGAGGCGTCGACGACCTGGAGGGCGGAGAACGTCCAATGTCCGTGCGTCAGAGTGAAGGAATCGCCGGAGACGCCCTCGAACTTCACGTAGTTCACGCCCCGGACGAACGTGGTGCGATTGGCGGCAATGCCGAAGTCGCAGCTCGTCGTGGGCTGGGTGACGGTGCCATTGAGCGTTACGCCCCCCTGGCCCATCCCGGCGTAGAGGAACACGTCATACTTGGCCCACCCCAGGCTGGACAGGCCGACCATTTTGAGGGTCTGCCCGAGGTAGTGTTCCTTGGTGTCGCCGTTGAGCAGGGTGGCGACGAGGTTGGCGCCGGCCTCGGGGAGGCCTCGGTTGCCGAAATAGACCTGGGCGGTTGGGCCGTAGACTTCCAGCGTGACGTCGCCGTTGCCGGCGTCGTCGCGGAGGCCGGTCTTGGTGTGGCCACCCCCGCCGGTCTCGTAGGGCCTGCCCGGGGCGATGGAGACGGCGGTGAGTTTTTCGCCGGCATCCTCGCGGAAGTCGCCGATGGCGAAGGTCAGCCCGCGTTCGGCGCCGCGAGGCAGGTCGAAGACGATCTCGCGTTTGGCCTGGGCGTCGAAGAACGCCAGTTGCCCCAGCCGCTTGACGTAGGCCCCGGCGGAGGTGGCGTACAGCCCGGCCCATCGACGGTCGGCCTCGAGGGAGTCATCGGCTTTGGGATTCCAGCCGCCGGCCAAGTCGGCCCCGTCGTCACGGAGGGCGAACCGTCCGATCGAGCCGGCGCCCAGGAACGCGACGGCGTCGGGGCGGAACGGGCCCCGGTAGGGCCAGGCGATCGCCGGGTCGACGGCGGCGCGGGCTCGGTTGTCTCACGAGGCAGGAAGCTTCGCACCTCGCGGAGGGCTCCGGAGAGGGCGTCGGCGAGGGCTTCGGCGGGGCGGCGGCCTTCGCGGCCGAACAGGGCGCCGCTCCAGTACAGCCGTAGCGTCGGCGGGGCGCCGGGCTCGCCCGTGACGGCGAGCCATCGCAGCCGGTCGGCCCCGACGAAGCGAGGCTCTTGTCCGAACCAGCGATACCAGAGCACCGCCCCGGTCTCGGGCGCCAGGGCCAGCACGGGGGCCTCGGGGGAAGATCGCCCGGCGACGATCACGCGGTCGTCTCCGGCGACGAAGTCGATGGGGAAGGGCAGTGTCCGCCGCCAGCGGAGGGCCCCGGTGTCCTTGTCGACGCCGACGAGTTCGGGGCCGGTGGCGAAGACGACGAGCCGGCCGTGGAAGCCCGTCGAATCGGGCGGCTCGCGAAGGGGCAGTTGCCAGATCACCCGGCAGGCCGGGCGGAGCCGAAGGCAGTAGAACCTGGCCCCGGAGAGCACGCCCATGAGGTCGGCGGGGGGCTGGGAGGCCGGCGGCGACACCAGCAGGGGATCGCGGCAGGGCAGGCCCCATCGCTTCGCGAAGGGCGGAGCGAGCGGGCCCGCGGGGGCGGGCGAGGGTTCGGCGGCCAGGCTGTCCGGGCGGACATCTTCGCTGATCTCCAAGAGCGTTCCGCCGGGCAGGAGCACCTGCTCGGTGCCGATGGTGCGGCCGGCGGCGACGTCCTCGACGATCTGCCCGGTCTGGGCGGCCAGGCGAAGCAGTTTATCGCCGGCGGTGACGAGGATGTTCTGTCCGGCCATGACGGCCGGGGCCGCAGAGGAGGAATCCACCGGGCGGCTCCAGAGTTCCTCGCCGGTCGCGGCGTCGAGGGCGGCCAGTTCGTCGGCGTCGCGGACGACCAGCGCCCGCCCGGCCAGGCCGATGATCTGATCGGAGGGGACCAGCACGCTTTCCCACACCAGTTGCCCGGTCTGGCGGTCGAGGGCGATCACGCCGCTATGGTCGCGTGGGGCGAAGTAGACACGCGAGCCGATCACGAGGGGGACGCTGCCTTCGCGGCGGGTGCGCGCGAGGGCGGCCTCGCCGGGGGTGGCCGTCACGTACGTCCGCAGCCATTCCAACGCCCCGTCCCGGGCCTCGCACTTGGCGAGAATGCCCATGTTCGTCGAGATGTACAGCGACCCCTGATGAATCGCCAACCCGCAGGCGTACCGGGCCTGCTCCATTCGGGCCTCCTGATACCCCATCACCGCCAGGCGTCGTTTCCAGACGATCCTGGCGTCGTCGGCGGCCAGGCACACCAGGTAAATGGTGCACCTTCCCTGAAGATCCTGCTCCATCGCCAGGACGTAGAGGCCCTCCTGCCCGGCGGTCGGTTCGCTGAGGATTCGCGTGGCCTCCCATTCGGCTCGCCCCTGGGTGGTCCAGAGCACTCGCCCGGAGGCGGCCTCGAAGGCCGACAGGTCCGACCCGCCCTCGCCGCGTCCGAACAGGGCGTACACGACTCGCCCTCCGACCGACGAAGACCGCGTGGTACCCATGGCGGTCGGGCGCCAAAGCCCGCGGATACGGGCGGCGCTGCTCTCGCCGAGGGTTTCCTCGGGCGGGGCGTCGGCGGACGTGCCCGGGGCCGCCTGATGCCAGCGAAGCGCCAGCGTCGCCCCGTCGTAGCAGGCAACGTAGCGAGGCCCGAACAGCAGCAACTCCCGCCCGAGCCATTCCACTCGCCGAATGGCCCACGGGCCCAGGCACCACGACTCCCACCGGTTTCGCGAGGCCGGGGCCTGGGACGCCATCGCGGCGGGCAACGGAATCCGACCCGAGGGCGATCGGGGCAACTGGGCCATCGCCTCGCCGTTGACGCTCACGACGCGGCGGATGAACGCCTTGGCGTCGGCGGCCGAGCCGGCCTGACCCAGCCGCGGCATCGCGTCCGAGTCGGGCACGAGCGCCATGGCCTGCTCCATCGCCTCGAGCCCGCCGAACCCCTGCCCCATCGCCAGCCACAGGCCCAGTCGCGCCTGCGCCAGGAGGGCCGGTTCCTCGGCATGGGCGGCGGCATTCTCGAACGCCCACGCCGCCCAGTCCGTCCGACCCTCGCGCAACGCACGCTCGCCTCGCTCAACGAGCACTTCCTGCACCCGCTGCGACCACGGATACCGCCGCACCAGCCGGGCCAACTCGCTTTCCCCGCCCGAGTCGGGCAAGGCGTCCACCTGGCGCTTGGCAATCTGCTGTTCGAACGCACGCAAGGGGCTCAGGTCCGCCCGCATCTCGCCCAGGCTGCGGTCGAGCAGGGCGGCGGAACTGACCTGGAGGGAATCGTCGACCGCCTGCAGCGCCCCGCTGTCGGCGACGCGGGTCAGCACGTCTTGAACGCTCTCGGCATTCTGGACGGCCTTCTTGCCCGTCAGGCGGATCGCCCCGGCCAGGCGTTCCAGCCGCTCTTCCAGCCCCGGCGGCGGGAGCGCCACCTCCACGTCGGGCCTGCCGGTTCGGACCGATTCACGGAGTTCCTTGGCGCGGGCCTCATTGCCGGCCTGGGCGTACAGGGCGGCGGCCTGCGGAACGTGCCCGGCGGCCAGGACCAATTGTGCCCGCGCCTCCAACCACCACTTTTCCTTGCCTTCGGCGGCCTGGAGAGAGTCCAGATACCGCCTGGCCGCCTGAGGCCTCTGCTCGGCCCGGAGGGCGGCCACCACCTGCTCGCGGGCCTGCGCAACCGAGGGCTGATTCCGCGGCAAGGCGCCGCTCTTGACCAGCGACTCGAGGCCCTCGGTGGCAAACTCCGCCCACGCTCGCCCGTTGGGCAACGCGCCCGACGGGTTGCTGTAGCCCAGGATGCGGGTCAACGCGTCCGCGGCCAGCGGCTTCTGGTCCGGGTAGTCGGCGATCAACCGTTGCATCCACTGCGCCGCCCGCGTGCGATCCCCCATCGCGGCGTACGACTGGGCGATCGTCACGTACGCCTGCTGCCTCTTGGCCTGCCCCTGGGCCGGAGTAAAGTGCGCGATCATCCCCTCGAGCAGATCGATCTCCCGCAGGCGGACGATCAGGCCGGCCCCCTGGCGGAGCGACTCGTCGGCCTCGAGCGTCTTGAGCCAGTTCTTCGCCGGATCGAGATTGGCCGAGAGGGTTTCCTCCCACGAGCCCTTCCAGTCAATCTTCACTTCCCGCCACGATGTCGGAACGCCGTCGGCCGGTCGCATCGCCGGAAGCGAACCCTCCGCCGCGCCGGCAGCGGGGCACCAGCCCGCCAGCACGACAGCAAATCCCCATGCCAGACTGACCTTGCGGCCGAGGCATGCGATACGGGACGTTCGAGGCACTACGCTACTCCTCACAATCTGGCCGCCGGCGAGGTAGGCCGACGCTACGAGTACAACGCTCCCATTCTACTGGAATTGCCTCCTCCATGGAATCCGCGATCGCTGTGCCTCCAGAATACTCTGTTGCCTCTGATTCCAAACGACTTACGACCCTCTCTTACGACAGGGCCTGATTGCTCGTGAGGATTACGCAGCAAACCTGGCCCAGAACGCTGGCCCGGATGCCGGCGTTCTACGAGTTATCTGGGGAGGAGAGTCTCAAGGCGCCGATCTTGCCCCGCTCAGGCCGGTTGACGCCTCCGCAGCAGGGCGGGGGCGCTCGGGGCGAAGCGGCTTGTTCCGAGGTTGCGTTTCAGGGATGCCCGGGGTAGCATCGTCGAGCGGCGGTTCCAGGCGACCCCTGCTATCGGCAGAAGGAGAACCCGATGAAACGCACGTCTATCGTTGTGGCCCTTGCCCTGGGTGTGCTTGCCTTGTGCTCATTCGCTCTTCACCAGACCAAGGTATTGGCGAAGGAGACGGCGCCGGCACCCGCTGGCGTCACGTCAAAGGAACTGACGTTGGACCTGGGCAAGAACGTGGCGATGAAGCTGGTGCTGGTCCCGGCGGGGAAGTTCCTGATGGGCTCTCCCGAGACCGAGAAGGATCGCGGAGGCCGTGATGGGGAGTAATCCGAGTACCTTCAAGGGCGCAAAGAACCCGGTCGAAAACGTCGCGTGGGAGGACGCCAGCGCCTTCTGCAAGAAGGTGTCGGACAAGGCGGGCGAGACGGTGCGATTGCCGACGGAGGCGCAGTGGGAATACGCATGCCGGGCGGGAACAAAGACCCGCTTCTCCTATGGCGACGACGATGGGTATTCAGCCCTCGGGCAGTATGCATGGTACGCCAAGAATAGCGGAAAGAGCACGCACCCGGTTGGTCAGACGAAGCCCAACGCCTGGGGCCTGTACGACATGCATGGGAACGTCTGGGAGTGGTGCAGCGACTGGGGATGCCAAATGTACGCGAATGCGGAAACCCGCGATCCGCAAGGACCGGTCTCCGGGCTCCCCTATCGTGTTCTGCGCGGCGGCAGTTGGCGCGACGATCCGGAGGACTGCCGGTCCGCGTACCGCTTCAGGGACTCGTCCAACCACCGGACCTACCACTACGGTTTTCGCGTTGCCGTGGACTCGAAGTAGCCCTTTACTTCCACAAGTTCAACCCGGCTCCGGTCCGGTACGTGAGAGTCAACATGCTGAAGAACAGCGACAACCCGGGCGTGCATCTCCTGGCGGTGCACGTGTTGGAAGCAGGAAAGGTGCGTAGGTGAGAAGATGAGAACCATGCTACGGAAGTCGGTGTCCTTCTATGCCCTGATGGGTGTGTTGTCCTTTGCGGCCCCGGCCAGTGCGCACGTGCCCCTGGGCACGGGCAACGCCAGCTTGTTAGGCGGCGACTTGACGGACCCCGAAGATGACATCGTCGACCGGGCCTCCTACGGGCCCGACCAGACCGAGGCCCAGCTCAGGCCCGAGAAGGCCAACTGGGTCAGCATGAAGTGCTTTCCCGCCAATCCGCCCGGAACGCCCGCCCACCAGCGGCACGCGTATCAAAGCTGGGTGGAGGCGCCGGCCTGCGGGATCTTCCTCAACAAGCCCGAGCAGCGGAGGTGGTACGTGAGCTTCGACGACGGCGGCTACGGGGGCCCGACGGAAGACTCGCCTTACTTCGCGGCCGTTCAGTTCGCCCAGCCGTACGTGCTGACGCACTTCACCGTCACGACCGGCCCGGACACCCCCGGGCGCGACCCGCTGGTCTGGGCGATCCAGGGCTCCAACACCGCCCAGGACGACGACTGGACGGACGTGTACCGGTGCGACCCGGGCGGCCGAGAGAAGAGCCCTTTGCAGGAGAACCCTCGCGGGCAGACGACCTTGTTCACGTGCTTCACTTCCGCCGACATGGCCAAGGCCCTGCCGGCCGCGGAGGCTAAGAAGATCGCCGCGAAGCTCGGGGGCAAGGCCATCGAGAAGGCGGATTTCGCACGCCCGGCCGGGGCGTACACGTGGTATCGCGTCGTGATTTTCTCGTGCTTCAACGAGGCGGGCGGGCAGGCGGGATGTTGCCTGGGCCAGCTCGAGTTGTTCGGCGTGCCGGGCAAGGCCGCCCCCATCCAGAAGCACGCCCAGGCCACCGAGCCCGTCGGGATCGAACCGGTGGTATTCCCCTTCGATCCCCCGTTCATCATCTCGTACTGCTGCGGCCCGCCGAGCACCCTGGAGCGGTACAAGGAAGTCGCCGAGTGCGGCTTCAACGTCGCCTGGGCGGGATGGCTCGCAAACACCCCCGCCACCGAACCTGAACCCCACCAGCCTACACGGAAAGGGACCAGGAAGATCCTGGACCTCTGTCAGCAAGTTGGAATCAAGGCCCTGATCTTCGACGACCGCCTTCTGGCGTTGTACGACCCGGCCAGGCTCGACGAGAAGGTCCTGGACAGCCTCATCGCGGACTTCGCGTCCCATCCGGCCCTGTTCGGGTATGTGCTGGCCGACGAACCGGGCATAGCGATGTTCCCCAGGCTCGGCACGTTCAGCCAGTACCTGCTGAAGAAGGACCCCAAGCACCTGCCGTACATTAACCTGTGGCCGAATTACGTGAATCATCCTGACTGGCTGGGCCCCGCCTACGAGCCCACCATCACCAAGTACATCGACACGGTGAAACCTGCTCTGGTGAGCTGGGACGCCTATCGTCAGATGTTTGAGGGCGGCGACGAGCGATTCTACTGGAAGAACCTCGAGAGCATGCGAAAGCTGACCCTCAAGGCGAAGATCCCGATGATCCAGATCATCGTCTCGATCAAGCACATGGGCTACCGCGAGTGCAGCGAAGCGGATCTCAGGTGGCAGGTGTATTCGTCGCTGGCCTACGGGACGCGGGGAATCATCTACTTCACGTACTGGGACGTGCCCGGAATGGCCTGGGCCGACGCGCCAGCCTTGATTACCATGGACGGCAAACGGGACGCGAAATGGTTCTACGTCCAGAAGATCAACCGCCGGATCGCCAAGCTCGGCGCCACGCTCACGCAGGTCACTTCGACCGGCGTGTACCACACCGACCCCGTGCCGCCGGGCGGGCACAGGCTCGCGAAGACGGGGCCCGTGAAGAAGGCCGAGGGCGGCCCGCTGACCATCGGCTGCTTCATCGACCGCAACGCCCAGGAGTACATCCTCGTCGTCAATCGGTCCTTTAGCGAGACCTGCCTGGCCAAACTGGCGCTGAACGAGAAGATCCTCTCGGCGGCCGAGATCTCGCGGGAAACCGGCAAGCCGCTGGCGCCCGTAAGTGTGGCGGGCAAGACGCTGGATATCCCCCTCGACCCCGGCGACGGGCGGATGTACCTGCTGAGCCGGAAGAAGTGACCCGCGGAACCCCACCATGGCGAGCAGCGTTTTGCAGGAACGGCTGGAGCGGCAGAAGTTGGGCCTACAATCCCTGGTTCTGCCGCTCGGCGAACCGTGCCAGTACCGATTGTTTCGACCGAGGGAGCGGCCTCGGATTCCGGGTGGTGGTTGGTGCGGTCGGCGTGGATGCAGAGTAGCCGGCCTTGCCTATATGGTTGAACTGCTTGACTAGAAAGTGGCGTGCCTATCTCAAGTGGATATGGCAACGTACGCCGCCCACGCCGCCCAGAATGCCTTCCGAATGGCGGTGTTCAACGACGTATGTGGGGAGGACACGCCCGAAACCGTCAAGCCCAATACGCCGCCGCAGCACTTCGGCAAGGAGGCCAGCGAGTTCACCAAGGCGGCGTGTCTGGGCAAGACCGTGCGGGTGGAGTTGGTCGAGGGCCACACCCGCGACAAGTACGACCGCCTGCTGGCGTATATCTACCTTCCTGACGGGCGGTGCTTGAACACCGTGCTGGTGGCCGAGGGATACGCCTACGCCGACCCGCGGTACGATCACCCGCACAAGGACGAATACGCCCGGCTGCAGGCGCGGGCGAAGAAGGCGAAACTCGGGCTGTGGAAAGACCTCAAGCCCGAGGATCTGCCGTACTACTATCAGCCGCAGACCCAGCCGGGACGGATGCCGTAGACGCCGACGCGCGTCGCTTTCCCGGGCACAGGTGGCGGGGAACTCAAGGCTGGGCCCCTTGCCGTCCGCGGCGCGGGGGCGGATGGAAATCGGTTAGAGGCCTCTTGCCGTTGTCGGGTCGTTGGTTTCCTGGTATCGTCTCGACGGGTTTCAACGGTTTTCAACGATTTGTTTGAGGAGACCGCCGTGTCAGATGTGCAACCTTTGTCCGCCCAGTCCCCGGAGGATCGAGCCCCGGGGCGCCCCTTGGCCGGTGGGATCGAAGCCGGCGGCACGAAGTTCGTCTGTCTGGTCGGCTCAGGCCCGGATCACATCGTGGCGGAGACGCGTTTTCCAACGACCACGCCGGCGGAGACTCTCGGCCGGGCGATCGCCTTCTTTGCGCCCTACGTCGGCCCGGGCGGCCTGGCCGCCCTCGGGTTGGCGTGCTTCGGCCCGGTGGACTTGAACGAGGCCTCGCCCACCTACGGGCATATCACCACGACGCCCAAGCCCGGATGGGCCCACAGCGACATGGTGGGCCCGTTTCGCCGGGCGCTGGGCTTGCCGGTTGCTTTCGAGTCAGACGTGAACGCCGCGGCGATGGGCGAGTATTACTGGGTGGCCGACAACCGCCGGTGCAGCCCGTTGGTTTACTTCACCGTGGGCACGGGCATCGGCGGGGGGATCGTCTTGGCCGGCAAGCCGGTGCACGGGCTTGTACACCCTGAGGCAGGGCACGTGCGACTTCCGCACGATTGGCAGGTGGACCCCTTCCCGGGGGTTTGTCCCTATCACGGCGACTGCTTTGAAGGCCTGGCCTCCGGGCCGGCGATGCGGGCGCGGTGGGGGTGCCCGGCCGAGGAGCTCCCCGCCGAGCATCCGGCCTGGGACTTGGAAGCCGCGTACATGGCCCTGGCGATGGCCAACGTGATCTGCACCCTCTCGCCGCAGCGGATCGTACTGGGCGGCGGGGTGATGCAGCAGGGGCACCTGCTGCCGATGGTTCGTCAAAAGGTCGCGCAGGTTCTGAATGGGTACATTCAGTCGCCGGCCCTGCTGGCGCAGATGGATGCCTACATCGTGCCTCCGGCGTTGGGCCAGCGGTCGGGCGTCCTGGGGGCCCTGGCCCTGGCGCAGCAGGCTTGTTCCGCGCCCCCATGCCCCGATCGGCGGCGACCGGGCTAACGAAGGCGCGGGCCTCGGGCCGATGGATAACGATGTCTGGATTATATCCTGCGGCCGGCGAGCCCGGCGAAAGGGAACAGCGGCCATGCGCAACGGGATACTGGCGGTTCTGGCGGGGGCGGTGCTGGTTCTGGCGGCCGGCGGGTGTGCCCAGCCCAAGGGCAATATGCTGGCGGTCGTCGCCAACGAGGTGGATTTCGACAAGAAGGTGATCGGGTCGAAGACGCCGGTGCTGGTGGACTTCTACAAGGAGAAATGCCCGCCGTGCGTGACGCAGGAGGTGGTGCTGGAGAACCTCCAGGAGGAGTTCCGCGGGCGGGTGACGTTCATGAAGTTCAAGGTCCGCGAGGCGTCGATGGCCCGTCGCGAACCGAAGATCATGGAGCGATACAAGCTGTTCTGGGCCCCCACGATGATCTTGTTCGTCGACGGAAAGGAGGCGGCGCGGTGCGGCATCCGCAACGAGGGTGAACTCCGCGAGATACTCAATAAGGCGCTGAAGGAGGCCCCCTCGGCCGCCGGCGCTTCGGGCGGGGAGCCAACCCCCTAAGCGCCACACCACCCGGCCATGCCAGGCGTTTCCCGTAGACGGCGCCACCGGCAATCTGACCCAGAACGCCTTCCTGACGGCGGCGCTCACGGAGTCTTAGGGGGAGGTTGCATTGCAGGGAAGCCCCTGGTAGCGTTGTAATCACCGAGACAACGTCAATCACGGAGGTTCTCGTCTACCGGGAGCCCGTCGCGAGGCGAAAGCATGAGCCAGAAGATCGAGAACCCCACCGACGGCAGCGTCCTGCTGCTGGTCCCCGCCGGCGAGTTCCTGGCCGGGGAGGACAAGTTCCCCGTGGCCCTCCCCGCGTATTACCTGGGGCAACATCCGGTGACGAACGCCCAGTACAAGCGGTTTGTGGATGCGACGGGCCACAGGCCGCCGGACGAGCCGGACGTTTGGGGGGTTGTGGTGTGGAAGGGCAACCGCTTCCCCGCCCAGAAGGCGGATCATCCGGTGGTGTGCGTGAGCTGGGAGGACGCCACGGCGTATTGCCGGTGGGCGGGCTTGCGTCTGCCGAGTGAGTTGGAGTGGGAGAAGGCCTCTCGCGGCGTGGACGGCCGCCAGTACCCGTGGGGGAATGACTGGGACGAGACCAAGTGCCGGAACTACATGAACAATGGCGACGAAAACACCTGCGCCGTCCGGCAGTACCCCCAGGGGTGCAGCGTGTGGGGGCACTACCATATGAGCGGGAATGTCTGGGAGTGGTGCCAGGACGGGTACGACGCGGAAGCGTACGGCCGGTACAAGAAGGGGGATCTGACGGCCCCGACGTCCGGCGTCGGGCGTGTGTTGCGAGGCGGCTCGTGGCTGTTCGTCCCTGAGCACTACTTTCGGTGCGTGTTTCGCGAGGGCCACGACCCCGAGGACCGCTCGGGGAACGTCGGCTTTCGTGTTGCCAGGACTTTTACGCCATGAACCTTTTGCCCCTTGCCCCTTGTCTTCACCCGCCAGCAGAGCGGGCGGTGGCGGCGAGGAGTCTGTTCCGCGTCCAGCGATTGCGGGAGTCGCCGATTCCTTGGCGGGTGCTTTCGGCGGCGGCGACGAACTTCGGCCAGACGCCGTTGTTCAGGAAGCCCGGGCCCATGTTGTAGGCCATGTCCGTGATGGCCTCCTGGGCGGGCTGGGGATAGGCGTTGAACGGTTCGGCCCCGAGGATCTTGCGGACGCCCTCGACGTGGGTGCGGACGTCGTTGACGTAGATGCCGTTGACCTTGTCCGCCCATAGCTAAGAGCGACTGCCCCATGCGGGGCGCGCAGTTGGAATAGATCGGAAGGAGTTGTTGTGACAACCATGGATCGGGCCAGCGGCCAATAGAAACTCACGCGATAAGTAGTTTCTCGTTATGCCATCAGCGGAAACCCCGGTGGCAAATACGGTCAAGTGGATGACGAAATGGCCCAAGCGCCGGGGGCTATTATGAAGCGAAGCCTGAGACACAGGTTTCCCGAAAGGCTCTTCAGACATGGCGGCGCGTGGCGTAGTGCCTCGCCCGCATGTCGGCTGCGACAGGTGGCAAAGGAGCAACCCATGGTCAAGTCAACCGCTTATCGAGGGCCGGCCGACGAGTTGATCGGGCTGTCGTCCTGCGTTACCACGTTGCGGGGGCAGATACTCCGCCTGTCCGAATACGACATCAACGTCCTGCTGGATGGGGAGTCGGGCACGGGCAAGGAGTTGGTCGCCCGAATCATCCATCAATGCAGCCCCCGCCGGAACGGCCCGTTCGTCGGCGTCAACTGCGCGGCCATCCACGAGTCGCTGCTGGAAAGCGAACTGTTCGGTCACAAGGCCGGCGCGTTCACCGGCGCCAAGGAGGCGACTGTGGGCTTTCTGCGGGCCGCCAGCGGCGGGACGATCCTCCTCGATGAAGTCGGCGACATGAGCGAGTCACTCCAAAGCAAGCTGCTCCGCGTGCTCGAGGAGAGATCGGTCGTGCCCGTGGGCGGGACGGCGCCCGAGGCCATCGACGTTCGCGTCATTGCCGCGACGAACAAGGACCTGGCCCAGGCAGTCCAGCAGGGCACGTTCCGTCGCGACTTATATTACCGACTGAACGTCGTCCGTCTCCACATCGAGCCGTTGCGGCAGCGACGGGACGACATCCCCGGGTTGGTCGAGCACATGGTGCAGCGAGTGGCCCATGCGCTGTCGGTCTCCGCCAAGAGCGTATCGTCGGCCGCGATGGCCGCCCTGACGGCCCACGACTGGCCCGGGAACGTCCGCGAACTGGGCAACGTGATCCAACGGGCCTACGTGCTGGGCAACGGCCCCGTGATCGAGCCTGAAGATCTGCCCGATGACCTGTTCGCGCACATGACGGAACGTTCCCACAGCCCATTGCCATCTCTTGACGAAGCCGTCCGCCGGCATGTCGCCCTGGCCCTGGGGGCCTCCGGCGGCGTTCGCACCCAGGCGGCGGAGATGCTGGGCATCGGCCGAAAGAGCCTCTGGCGGCTCATGCGGCAATACGATCTCCGTTAGCCCGCCCGCAACCCTCACGGCGACCCGACGCCTCCCGCGCCGGGTCGTTTCGCGCGCCCAGGGGGTGTGTGTCGAATCGGCCCACGGGCGCGTCGAATCGGCCCACCGGGTCTAACCCCATGCCAGCACTTCGCAAGCGGCAAGATCGGCGAAGCCAGGCGTGTCTATTCGGCCCACAGGACGCCGTAGGCTTGTTCCTCGTCGTGCCGCAATGGCCATACGCAACCAGGCCTGGCTATGGCCGTTAGAGTCATTTTCCCGTTGCCCCCCGCCTCCGGCACCGCCGTTGCCTTGATGTATCGCGTGCAGCAAAGAGATGTACTGGCGGCGGGCCGGTCGGCCGGTCGCCCGGGAGGCAGTAAATGCTGATGCGAAAGGACAACCCGGTTCTGCTGGCCGAAACCAGCCCGCAATCCGCCGCCGACTTGGCGGCCATGTTGCGGCTCCTGGGGTATCAGCCTTGCCTGGCAGGCACCTGTGAGACGGTCCTGGGCGTGCTGCGAACCGAGATCGTCGACACCGCCGTCGTGGCCGTGGAGTTGACGGATCGTGACCAGCCGATGTTGGCTCGGCTGGCGGCTCTGCCGTCGTTGCGGCGGCTGCTGGCCGTCGGCCCGCCGGATGTGGCTTCCTGGGAGCTTTCTGCCCGGCGTGCGGGAGCGGGAGTGTATCTGCCTCGCCCCGTGACGCTGGAACGGCTTACGCAGGCGTTGGGCGTGTGCCCGGCCAACGTTGTCCAAGAACCGTAGCTGTTACCAGACGACAAGCAAACCGAAACCGCCATAACGAGCCGGAAGCGGCTCACCAACAAGGAAAGGACAGAATCATGAAGACAACCAACAACATCCTGCTGACCGTTCTGACGATCGCGCTGGCTGCGGCGACGAGCCCCGCCGACCCCCTGCCGGGGGAGGTCCTGAAGTTCCAGCAACTGCCCCTCGACAACCTGGGCATACAGGGGGCGATCTACAACGGGCACGACGAGAGAAGCATCGCCTACGCCAATTTCAACACGGCCGGAACGCTGCTTGACTGGACCGGCGGGTACATGGCCGACGATTTCTCGGACAAGGTCAGTCAGCCGGTCGTACACGTAACCTGGTGGGGTTCGTACATCGGCGGGGGAGCCCCGGTGAATCCAGCACAGCAGTTTCTGATTTCGTTCGAGACGGATGTGCCGGCGCAGCCGGGCGCCCCAAGCCATCCCGGAACCCCGCTGCTGTCGCAGATCGTCACCGCCGGCTCGCTGTCCCCTGGCTCCGGCACGTTCACCGAGACGCTGGTGAATGGC
>JAPLNA010000232.1:26456-33258 GCA_026693065.1 Planctomycetota bacterium | reverse complement strand
ATCCTGCCCGCCGTAGGCGGGTTCGTTTCTGTTTTTCTCCCTGCACCACGGGACGACTCGAGTCGCCGAGGCGGTTTCGAATCGCGATCACATTACCTCGTGTCCCCGCCGGGGGGTTTTCCCGGTCGGACGCCGGGAGGTTTTCCCGATCGAACGCGCGGGATCGTGAATTGGAGAATCCCCGCGAAAGACCGCGATCCGCCGCGACGTTCCGTCGCGGGCTAAACAGGTCGACTCCCCCGGAATTGACACCCGCCGCCGGTTGGGATATCCTCTTCGTCATGGGTAAGATGGAAACCGCCGTCGCGGAAATCCTGATCGTCGAGGATGAGGTCGCCCACGCCGAGGCCATGGAAGAAGGGCTTTCGCGGCTGGGACACCGCTGCACCGTCGTGCACGACGGGGAGTCGGCCGTCGCGCGGCTGGCGGGGCAACCGTTCGATGTCATTGTGACGGACTTGATGCTGGGCAAGGGCCCTTCGGGGCTGGACGTGCTGGAGGCCGCCCAGAAGCACCAGCCCGCCGCCAAGGTGATCCTCGTGACGGCCCACTCGTCCGTCGACACGTGCAAGCAGGCCCTGCAGCGCGGGGCGACGGATTACATCGAGAAGCCCCTCGACCTGGACGAGCTGCGGGTGGTGGTGCAGCGGGCGGCGGAAGAGACCGCCCAGCGGAGGCTCATCCGCGATCTGAAGCAGCAGCTCGACGAGAAGTACGGGTTCGAGAACATCATCGGGCACTCGAAGGAGATGCTCGAGATTCTCCAGGCCGCCCGGCGGATCGCCAAGAGCGACCTGCCCGTGCTGATCCTGGGCGAGTCGGGGACGGGCAAGGAACTGCTGGCCAACGCGATTCACGTCAATTCCAACCGGGCGGACGGGCGTTTCGTGGCCATCAATTGCGCGGGGCTGTCCGAGACGCTGCTGGAGGATGAACTCTTCGGGCACGTCAAGGGGGCGTACACGGGGGCGACGACGGACCGCCCGGGGCGGTTCGAGCACGCCGACGGCGGGACGCTGTTCCTCGACGAGGTCGGCGACATGCCGCTGGCGATGCAGGCCAAGCTGCTCCGCGTGCTCGAGAACGGCGAGGTCGTTCGGGTCGGAGCCAACGAGCCGGTGCGGGTGAACGTCCGCATCATCAGCGCGACCAACTCGGACCTCACGACGAAGGTCGCCGACAAGGAATTCCGCGAGGACCTCTACTTCCGCGTCAAAGGCGCAACCCTGGAGATTCCGCCCCTCCGCACCCGCCGCCAGGACATCCCGGTCCTCATCAGCCACTTCCTCAAGGCCGCCGGGGAAGCCCACGGGGGCAAGGTCAAAACCACCTCGAGCGACCTGATCCGCGTGCTGACGGCGTACCCCTGGCCCGGGAATGTCCGCCAGCTCCGCAACGTGGTGGAGAACATGTCGGTCCTGGCCGAGGGCGACCAGTTGACCGTCGACGACCTTCCGCCCGAGATTCACCGCCGCCCGGAGGAAATCGCCGGCGCCCAACTGGGCGAGCTGGCGGGCATCAGCCTGGAAGAGGCCGAAAAGCAACTCATCCGCAACACCCTCAAGATGGTCTCCGGCAGCCGCGAACGGGCCGCCAAGATCCTCGGCATCGGCGAGAGAACGCTGTACCGGAAGATCAAGGAATACGGTCTGAAAGAATAGGTGGGGCGTTTGTCCGTCTGGGGTGGGGAGAACCACGAAGGACACAAAGCACACGAAGAGCACAAAGAACAGCGGGGATTTATAGAACAAGATTCCATCTTCTGCTCCTCTTTTTCTTCTCTTTTCCTTCTCTTTCCTTCTCTCTTGCTTCCCTTTGTGTTCTTCGTGACTTTTGTGGTCTTCGTGGTTCCCCCGCCGCTCCTACGCCACGGACCTGCAATCGCATTGCGTCGGACCCCCGCAACCTCTAGAATCCCCTGACGAACGGAGTCTCTCTTCCCATGGCCATCAACGTCCTGCCCGTGCATCTGGTGAACAAGATCGCCGCCGGCGAGGTCATTGAGCGCCCCTCGAGCATCGTCAAGGAACTGGTGGAGAACGCCCTCGACGCCGGGGCCACACGGATCGACGTCGCCGTCGAGGAAGGCGGGCGGAAACTCGTGGCCGTGACGGACAACGGGGGCGGGATGGACGCCGCCGACGCGGCCCTGGCCTTCGCCCCCCACGCCACCAGCAAGATCACCGTCGAGGACGATCTCTACCGCATCGGCACGCTGGGGTTTCGCGGGGAGGCCCTGGCGTCGATCGCGTCGGTCTCGCACGCCCACATCCGCACGCGGCGGGCCGCCGAGGAGTCCGGCTGGGAGATCGAAGCCTCCGCCGACCAGGTCGGCGACCCCAAGCCCTGCCCCGCCGGCCCCGGCACGACCGTCAGCATCCGCGACCTGTTCTTCAACACCCCCGCGCGCCGGAAATTCCTCCGCACCATCAACACCGAGTTCGCCCACATCTCCGAACAACTGGCCCGCCTGGCCCTGCCCCACCCCCAGGTGGCCTTCCGCCTCACCCACAACGCCCGCGAGGTCACCCTCCTGCCCGCCGTCGACTCCACCCGCCAACGCATCGTCGACCTCTTCGGCGAGGACGTCGGGGCCGACCTGCTGGCCGTCTCCCGCCGCGACCCCAAGCTCGCCATCCAGGGCCTGGTCGGCTCCCCCGCCGCCGCCCGCGGGGCCGCCAAGTGGCAGTTCGTCTTCCTCAACGGCCGCTACATCCGCGACCGCCTCCTCTCCCACGCCCTCCGCGAAGCCTACCGCGGCCTCTGCCAGGGCGACCGATACCCGGTGGCCTTCCTGTTCCTCGAACTCGACCCGGGCGAAGTCGACGTCAACGTCCACCCCACGAAGGTCGAGGTCCGCTTCCGCGACACCCAGATGGTCCACGGCGAGCTCCTGGCCGCCCTGAAAGAAACCCTCAACCGCTCGCACCTGCACCCCTCGGCGGACCTTTCCCGCGCGGGAGAGTCTCCCGCGCCGGGACAGACGGGGCAACGGGAACCCCTGGGATCCCTGGAATCCCTGGAAAAAACTCCCGCGTCCGAGGCCGCCCGTCAGGACAGCATTCGCGCCGCCGTCGCCGACTTCCTTAAGTCCACCCCGCCCCTCCAGCCCCGCTTGAGTTTCCCCGAACCGCTCTCGCGATCGGCGGGTACTCCCCTCCCGACCGCAACACTCCCCCGCGATCCGTTCGTTTCTTCTTCTCCTTCTTCTTCCCCACCGCTTGCGGTTTCGCGGGAGTATGTTTCCGAAGTCCGCGACATTTCCGATTCCCCCCGTCAGGGGGTCCTGCAGGTCCACAATTCCTACATCGTCACCCAGACCGACGACGCGGTGGTCATCATCGACCAACACGCGTTGCACGAGCGCATCCTCTACAACGAGCTCAAGGGTCGTCTCGCCGAGGGCAAACTCGCGGGCCAGCGACTGTTGATCCCCGAGACGCTCACCGTCACCGCCGCCGAGGCCGACGCCGCCGCCTCGCGGGCGGAGTTGCTCGGGCGGCTGGGCATCGAGGTCGAGCCGTTCGGCCCGCGAACGCTGGCGATCCAGCAGTTCCCCTCGCTGCTGACGGGCCGGGGAGTGTCCCCCGTGGAGTTCCTTCGCGAGGTGCTCGACCGCCTGGCCGAGGATGAAGCCGCCGACCCGGAACGTCTGCTGGAGGGGCTGCTCTCGATGCTGGCCTGCAAGGCCGCCGTCAAGGCCGGCGACCCGCTGACGGGGCAGGAGATCGACTCGCTCCTGGCCCGCGCCGCCGAGGCCGACAAGGCCTCCTCCTGCCCCCACGGGCGACCGACCACGCTGCGCCTCACCCTCAAAGACCTCGAGAAGCAGTTCCACCGCACCTGAGGGGCCTTGAATGAAAAGAGCCGTCTTTCGACGGCTCGGTTCACTGGGAGCGGGAGGATTCGAACCTCCGTAGGCTAATGCCGACAGATTTACAGTCTGTTCCCTTTGTCCGCTCGGGCACACTCCCGGGAAGGGAAAGGCATACTACAATACGGAGGATATCGGCGTCAAGAAGGCCCTTCTGGAAGAAATTGCCGATTGTCAATTGCCGATTGCCGATTGGGGAGGGACCGGGAAACAGCGGCAAGCTTCCTTCTGTTCCCTCCCTCCCAAATCGGCAATCGGCAATTGGCAATCGGCAATCTCCCCGCCAGGATCGCTATTCCCGCGAAGGAACTTCCAGAAGGATATTGATGGGCCCGTCGGCCTGGCTGCGGATGTCCATGTGGGCGCGGAACTGCCCGCCGGCGACGGTGCAACCGGCCTGGCGCAACGCGGCCAGGAACGCCTCGTACAGCGGCTGCGCCTGCTCGGGCCGGGCCGCCCCCGTAAAGTCGGGCCGCCGGCCGCGACGGGCGTCGCCCAGCAGCGTGAAGTTCGGAATCCCCAACACCCCCCCGCCGATGTCCTTGACGGACAGATTCAGCTTGCCCTCGCCGTCCTCGAAGATCCGCAGGAAGGCGACCTTCTCGGCGAGCTTGGCCGGGGCGGCCGCGTCGTCGCCCTCGCCCACGCCGACGTAGACGAGCAGCCCGCGTTCGATGCGCCCGACGAGGCGGCCCTCGACTTCGACCTGGGCCCAGGCGACCCGCTGCACGACGGCCTTCATGGGCGGGCCCCTTCGCCGTCGTACATGCCCAGCACGGCCCGGGCGACGCCGGCGATCTTCTTCCGCAGCGCCGGCGGCGAGACGACCTCCACCTGGTCGCCGTAGCCCAGGATCCACCAACTGATCTCGCCCAGCCCGTCGACCTTCACGCGGAAATCCAGCGTGCCGTCGTCGTTGAACTGCGTCTGCTGGTTGCGGTGCCACCGGACCTCCGCCACGTTGCCGGCGACCTTGCGGGTAAACCGCAGGTGCACCCCGTACGTCCGCCCCTCGGGAATCATGCACCAGGCGTCGCCGAAGTACTCGTCCAGGTCCACGTCGTGCGGCTGGGTGAAGGTCTTGTCGGTGACGGTGAGCTTCCGGACGCGGGCGAGTTTGTAGGTTCGCAGCCCCCCTTCGGCCGGGCAGTGGGCGATGAGATACCACGCCCTCGCGATGAACACCACGCGCAGGGGATGGACCGTGAAGGTCAACTGCTTTCCCTCGCGGAAGCTCAGGTAGACCAGCCGGCAGACGTGCCGGGCGGCGAGGGCTTCCAGGAGTTCGTCGAACAGGCCGTCGATCCCCTCGTGCCGGGCCGCCGGGGAGGAGCGGACCTGCAGCCGTTCGATCAGCGGGCCCACGTGTCGGCAGACGGCCTCGGGCAGGGCGCTCTCGATCTTCATGCCCGCGCGCCGGGCCTCGTCCAGCAGGGGCATGTGCCCGGTGTCTCGCAGGCGTCCGGTGGCCGCCAGAAGGGCCAGGGCCTCGCTGAAGGTCAGGTTCACCGGCGGCAGGAAGAAGTGGCGGCTGAT
This sequence comes from Planctomycetota bacterium, assembly GCA_026693065.1. Taxonomy (GTDB): domain Bacteria; phylum Planctomycetota; class Phycisphaerae; order SM23-33; family SM23-33; genus JAPLNA01. The sequence goes on along the minus strand of JAPLNA010000232.1, from coordinate 27,848 downwards.
GCGATAGCCCCGGGTTTCCTCGTCGAAGTAATACGGGATCCGGGCCAGTTCGAGCATGTTCAGGTCGCGAAAGACGGTGCGGCGGCTGACCTCGAGTTCGGCGGCCAGGTCGTCGGCGGTGTAGCTCCGCCGCCCCTGGAGGAGCGTCACCAGACGCAACAGCCTGTAGACTCTGCTGACTCCGCCCATGGCGATCGGCTCCGTTGTGCCCCGGCGGCACGGGAGGTTACTTGAGCCCGGGCCAGGAGGCCTCGGCCGCCGCGGCGGGCAGGGCGATCTTCAACCGCGGCAGCTGCAGCACCGTGCCGGTAACCTGGGCCAGGTTGATGATGGCGGTATTGTAGTCGACGGCGGCCTGCACCTGGGCCGATCGCGCCGCCGCCAGCGATTCCTGCGCCTGCAGCTTCAGCGACAGCCATTCCGGCGTCAGCCGCCCCATCTCCTGCTCGGTCAGTTCCATCGCCCGGAGCTGGATCTCCAGGGCCGCCACCGACCTGCCATGCTGCACAAACTGGCGATGGGTCGTCTCGATCTGGCGGATCCGCTCGCGAACCACGACGGCTACCTGCACGGCCAGGTCCTGCAGCGTCGCGACGGCCTTGTCCTTCTGCATCTTGGCCTTGGCGAGGTTGCTCTGGGCCTCGCGGTTGCCCAGGGTGTGTTCCCACGCCAGGCCGATGTCGTAGCCGACGTATCCGTGCCCCTCGAGTTCCTCGTTGGATTCATGCCAGGTATTGCCCAGCCCCTGGATCGTGGTCCCGGCCGTCAGATCCAGCCGGTCCAGTATCTGGTTCTTCGCCACGTCCACGCTGATGCCGGCGCTCTGGATCGCCATCCTCGCCTGCGCCAGCAACGGACTGTACTTCAGGGCCGTGCCCAACTGATCGGCCACGCTCAGCGTCACGGGCGCCTCGGCCAGCGGGGTCGTCGTGACGATCACGTAGTCGTCCAGCAGGTTGATCTTCTTGTCGTCCAGGGTCCGAGCGAGCTTGTCCTGGGTGTCGTAGAAGTTCTTCTGGGCCGCCAACAGCGTCGCCCGGCGGCTCTCCAGGGCGGCCAGCGTCTGCTTGATGTGTACATCCGTGGCGTCCAGCGGGCCACGGGCGGTCACCTTCCGCAGCGTCTCCTCCGTCGCCTTCAGCAGCGACTCCTGAATCTCGATGTTCTGCCTGGCCCCCTGCAGGGCGTAATACCCCGAGATCGCCGCCCCGATGGTCTGCTCGACCTTGTCCCGGAAGGCCTGGTCGCTCATGTCCCGGTTGATCCGCGCCACCCGCAGCGTCGCCAGGTTCACGTCGCACCCGGCGTCCCGCAGCAGCGGCTGCTTGATCGACAGCGAAAGCAACTGCTCGTAATTGGTCGCCGTCACCGACCGCAGCCGCGTGATGTCCC
>JAPLNA010000232.1:20292-26448 GCA_026693065.1 Planctomycetota bacterium | reverse complement strand
TCCCACTCGGCCCGAACGTCCGCGCCGGTCGGCAGGTGCTGCTTGACCCCGAGCGAGCCCTCGTGCTTCCAGAGTTGCTCGGGCAACCCGGTGGTAGTGAAGTTCCGCTTCTTGTCTTCCTCGCTCAGGTTCCAGGTGGCGAAGAGCACCGGGTCGAACGCGGCGGCGGCCTTGACGACGTCCTGGCGGGCAATCCCCGGGTCGAAACTGGCCACCCGGATCTCCGGGCTGTTGGTCAGCGCCCGCAGCACCACGTCTTCCAGCGACAGGTCAATCAGGGTGACGTTCCGGGTGGCGATAACGCCCTTGTCGTCCAGGGCCGAAACGGCGCCCGCCCGGGCCGGCAGCACGGGCACGCGCGGCTCGCCCAGAGGACGCATCAGCCCCAACGGGGCCGTCTCGGGGGCGCGATGGAGTGGCCCCTCCTGAACCAGCCCCTTCTGGTACTTCAGCAGCGTCGTCTGCTCCGGCTCGCCGGGCCCGATGCAACCGGCCAGCGCCATCGCGGCGCCCAGGTACATTCCATACATCCTGTAGGTCATTGTCAGCCCTGTCCATAGAGCCAGGAAAACGTCCACGGAATTATCGACACCCACCTCCCCGGTACGCAAGCCAATTGTATTGGAGTTCCAGGCGAGCCCCCGGGCCCGAGCAGGGCAGGGAGAACCACGAGGGATCCGGCGGCCCTCCTTCGACAGATCGGATTTGCTTTTTCCCGCCCGCCGACGATAATCCCCTCTCGTGCCGCATCCGAGGAAAGGAATCCACTCATGAGCGTGCTGGACAAGGTGTTCAAGGCCTACGACGTTCGCGGACTGTACGGACGGGAGATCGACGAGGACCTGGCCTGGCGGATCGGGTACGCCTCCGCCCGGTTCCTGCACGGGCAGATGGCCGGGTTCGAGCGAGGGCTGCCCATGAGCAACCGCATCGTGGTCGGTCGCGACATGAGGCCCCACAGCGAGCCGCTGGCCCGCGCCCTCATCGAGGGCATCACCGCCAGCGGCACCGGCTGCATCGACATCGGCATGTGCGACACGCCCATGGTCTACTTCGCCATCAATCACCTGGGCACGTGCGGGGGCATCATGGTCACCGCCAGCCACAATCCGATCGAGTACAACGGCTTCAAGATTTCCGGCCCGCACGCCCGCCCGGTGGGTTCCGAGAGCGGGCTGACGGCCATCCGCGACACCGCCGCCTCGGTCGCCCGCGCCCCGGGCGGCGCCGCCGCCGGCGCGGTCCAGGCGATGGACCTCTGGGCCGAGTACCGCAAGCACGTCGCCCCCTTCCTCAAACTCCCGCGACCGCTCAAGGTCGTCGTCGACGCCTCCAACGGCATGGGCGGGCGGATGATCCCGGCGTTATTCTCCGGCACGGCCCTGGAGATGATCCCGCTGAACTTCGAGCTGGGCAAGGGCTTCGCCCATCCGCCCAATCCGATGGTCGAGGTCAACCTGGGCCAGCTCAAGGCCGCCGTCACCAAGAGCAAGGCTGACGTGGGCATCTGCCTCGACGGCGACGCCGACCGCTGCATGTTCGTCGACGAGCAGGGGCGAAGCGTCCGCTGCGACCTGATCACCGCCCTGCTCGGGCGAGGCTTCCTCGCCGACAACCCCGGGGCGATGGTCGTCTACGACCTCCGCTCCAGCCGCGTCGTCAGCGAGGAAATCCGCGCCGGCGGCGGCGTGCCCAACCGCTGCCGGGTCGGACACGCGTTCATGAAGAAGGCCCTGGCCGACGGACAGGCCGTCTTCGGCGGCGAACTGTCAGGCCATTTCTACTTCCGCGACAACTTCAACTGCGACAGCGGCGCCATCGTCTTCGCGACCATGATGTCCGTGCTGGCCGCCCAGAGCCAGCCCCTGAGCGCCCTGATCGCCCCCCTGAAGCGCTACAGCCATTCCGGCGAGATCAACTTCGAGGTCGCCGACAAGCAGGCCAAGCTGGACGAGATCCTCGCGGCCCTGAAGGACGCGAAGGTCGACCACCTGGACGGCGTGACCTGCCAGTACGACGACTGGTGGTGCAACGTCCGCCTCTCGAACACCGAGCCCCTGCTCCGCCTGACGCTGGAAGCCAAGGACGAGAAACTCATGAAAGAGAAACTCGCCCTGCTCCAGGGCATGCTGGGCAAGCCGGTAGACCACTAAGCGGCCTTACTTGCCGGCCGCGGGAGCGTTCACCAACGCCTTTCGGGCCGGATCGGCCAGGTACGCCGACGGGTCCAGCACCGCCCAGTAGGCGAGCTTGGGTTTGTTGTCCCGGTCGAACAGCAGCGGGTAGTTCGTCCGCTTGACCGGGAACGAGTTCAGCCAGGTGTAGCGGTCGGTGGGACCCCAGAACGTCACTCGCTCGATCGTGCCCTTGTGCTTGCGGAACAGCTCGAACATCGCCGCGTACCGGGCCGCCTGCTTCTGGAGCAGTTCCTCGGGGAGAGAATCCTTGTACCGGTCGGCGTTGTCGCCCCAGGCGTAGAGGTTCATGTCCAGCTCGGTGAAGTTCACCTTCACCCCCAGGGCGGCGAAGTCCTCGATGGTCTTCTCGATCTGCTCGATCGGCGGAGTGTCAATCTGCCAGTGCGCCTGGTTGCCCACCGCGTGGATGGGAATGCCCTTTTCCTTCAGGCCCTTGACGAGCTTGATCGTCTCGAGCCGCTTGGCCGGGTCTTCCAACCCGTACTCGTTGTAATACAACTGGGCCTTCGGGTCGGCCTTGTGGGCGTACTCGAAGGCCTTCTCGATGAAATCGTCGCCGATGATCCGCCGCCAGGGGGTCTGGCGCAGTTGCTTGCCCCCGTCGGCGACGGCCTCGTTGACGACGTCCCACCCCTTGACCGCCCCGCGGTAATGCCCGACGACCTTCTCGATGTGCTGTCGCATCCGCTGGAGGAGCAGCTCGCGCGAGGCGTCCTTGCCGTCGGGGCCCTTGAACACCCAGTCGGGCGTCTGGCTGTGCCAGACCAGCGTGTGCCCGATCACCTGCATCCGGTTGGCCTGGGCGAACCGCACGAGCTTGTCGGCCTCGTCGAATTTGTAGACCCCGGGCGTGGGGTTCAGCGGCTGCCACTTCGTGGCGTTCTCGGGCGTCAGGGCGCTGAACTGCCTGCCCACCAGCGGGCCGATCGTCTTGTCCGAGCCCTGATACACGTACGGGCCCACCGCGACGCCTACGAGAAAGTCATCCTTATACACCTCCCGCAGCGGCCGGGCCTTGGGCAGCGCCCCGGGCTTGCTGGTCGGCTCGGCCGCCCACGCCCCCGCGGGCAGAAGCAGCAGCACAACCGCCGTCGCCCGCGCCCACGTGCGTTGTCCGGAACGATGCCGCGAAGTGTTGAAGTTCATCATCGCAGAATCCAATCGATAGAAAGGTTCGGGGACGTCCGTACGCCTATCGGGCATAACGCGGCCGAAGATCGCGGATTTCGTCAATCGCCCCGGTTATGATGGCCGCCATGAAGGCTGGAACGATATCGCGATTCGCCGTCGCGGGGGTTTTGACGGCGGCGTATTTCACCCTCGCCTGCCGCCCCTCGCCGGCGGCCCCGCCCGCGCCGCGAATCGAATTCGCGATGGAAATCTGGGACTGGGTCGCCGCCTACCGCGACATCGCCCGCTTCCGCCGCCTCGTTGACGACGCGGCCGCCGTCGGCTTCAACACCATCGAACTGTCGGTGGCGTGGAAGGATTTCGAGCCCCGGCCGGGCCAGTTCGCCTGGGACTTCGTCGACCAACGCATCCGCACCGTGCTGGACAAACGCCTGGCCCTCCGCGTGCGGATCAACTTTTCCTACGCCAGCCCCTGGCCCGAGTGGGCCAACCCGCCCATGTCGCTCTCGCCGGATGGGCGGAACGAGCACGCCGTCATGTCGATCTACGACGCGCGGCTCAACGCCCTCCAGGAGCAGGCCGTCCGCGCGGTCGTGACCCACTGGCGCGGGGCGGGCATCGAGTGGTGCCCGGTCTTCGGCATGCACACCGAGGTCAAGCTCGGCACGTGGATCGGCTACGAGCCGCCCGCCCGAAAGGCCTTCGCCCAGTTCCTGCGCGGGCGGTACGGCAGCGTCGAGGCCCTCGGCCGCGCCTGGGGAACGAACGTAACCGACTTCTCCCACGCCCACCCGCCCGTGCCCGCCCCGACCGCCGCCGAAAAGCCCGACCTGTCGGCCCCGTCCTGCGACTGGATCCGCTTCCGCGAGGAGGCGTTGTCGCACAAGATGGCCGCCCTGCTCGCCGCCGTCCGACAGGCCGACCCCGCCGCTCGAACCGCCGTCATGCTCGGCGAGAGCTTTCGCTCCGGATCGGCCGAAATGGCCAACCTCGCCTACGAGCCCTACTCCCGCACGGCCGGGCGGGTGATCCACTCGTACGACTTCTTCTGGCACAAACCCGACGACCTCCAGGCCGCCGCCCTCGCCGTCGACATCATGCGAGGCATCACCGGCAAGCCGGTCGTGCTGGAAATCGACGGGCCGGTCCTGCAGGAGAAGTGGGGCTATCGCGACTCGCACCTGACGGCCATCGGCCTGGCGGCCCTGGACCGCGGCGCCGCCGGGCTCAATGTCGCCAACTATTGCTACACCGACAAGCCCCTGCGCGAGTACCCCTTCCTTGTGCAACTGGGGCGCGAGATCGCCACGCGAAACGCGAAGCCGCAAGCGGCCACGTCGCGCCCGGCCGCCGAGTTCTACTACGTCTCCAAGTGGGCCAACTACGTCTGCCGCGGCCCCGACGAGAGCCTGCACGACCGCCAATTCGCCCCCTACCTCCAGTTCCTCCAGGCCGGGCGGCGCATGCGGATCATCAGCGACGACAACCTTCTCAGCGAGGATGTTTCCCGGGCCGCGGAAATCTACGTCGCACCCGCCCCAGCCCTCGACTCCCGCGCCGCCGCCCGCCTGCGTGCCCTCTCCTCGACCGTCCGCCTCACCCCCGCCGGCGTGCCCTCCGGCGCCGCCCTCGTGCCCTGAGCTCCCTTCCCCCCTGTCCCGTCGCCTCCCCGCGCGGGTGTCCCGGTGTTGGGTGTCCCGGTGTCAGCCGCTTGCGGCTTCGCGTTCCCCGCCCCTACACCGACGCCATCGCCGGCCGCGCCATCACGCCCATCGGCGTATGAACGTCCATCACGCCGTGGCGGCGGCGCCGGGGCGGAGAGATGGACGCCACCGGGCTGCACTGCCCGACGGTGTAGACGCTGCATTCCCGCCATCGCCCGCGGCGGACCCGCACCACCAGGGCCACGCACCCCGGGCAGCGCTCCAGGTGCCTGGCCGCCTGCGCCATCGCCTGCCTTCGCTCGGGAAGCTGTTCCAGGCTGGCCTGCAGTTCCCCCCGGTCATCCAGAATGAACAATCCGAACGTTTCCTGATCGGACCCCAACTCGCCGGACTCGATCATGCTGCACCTCGGCCCGTTCGGGCCAATGCGGCGTCCCTGCCTTGCCATGATCCACGTGGCTCTCGTGAGCGGCGTAGAGATGTTGTTCTGTCAATCTCGTGCCCATCGTTGTGCACAAAGAAATGAGCGAGCAAGCCACCCACAAAATATCAAAACCCCTATCCATGTCAAGCAAAAATACCCTACAAAACAAGGGTTTAACTTCCTATAGCCCCCGAAACCCCCCCGCGCCGGGCTCCGACGAATGTCCGATACACTGCGTCACGCCTCGCCGGCCCCCCATCGCTAAGAACCCGTCCCCTCGCGGGCAACAATCTCCCCGCCTCCCCCCAACGTCCGATAACCTCCCTCTCACTTCTCCGGCCTCCCGACGCGAAACCATCCCGGAAACAGCAGCGAAAAAAAATCTGAAGAATCCGGTTCCGGCGCCGTTCTTCATGCATCGCCAAACACCCCCTGCGCACCGAACTGGGGAAAACTGGGGAAGAACTCACCGCAGAGACCGCTGAGGCCGCAGAGAAAACGAAAGAAAGGGGAACGAGTCAAAGACGTCGGATCGGCCTGGCGGTCTGCACTCGCCGTGAAACTCCCAGACGCCGACGATACCCCCCTGCCATGATCCCTCGCCCTCCCCCGGCCCCCTCGAGGCGGGCCCCAACTTGCAGCCGTTCCCCCCTGCCGCGCCTTCCGCACCTGCCAGAATCAGTAAGGGGTCCGCCGATTTCAGTTAGCGAAACATGAACCGTTCCTTTTCTTGGAGGTC
>JAPLNA010000232.1:0-20258 GCA_026693065.1 Planctomycetota bacterium | reverse complement strand
TTCTTGGAGGTCGTCTCCGTATACCGGTTCCCCCTCTAGCATGTAGTACCAGATCGGAAGTACCCATTCCATGTCGGCATATTCAATAAGCCCGGGGCCGAGAGGAAGCAGTATATCGAATTCCAGGCAAGCCCCATTCTTCCTCGGAATAGGTTCGCCCGCCTTCAACGGCGGATCAACATCAACAGGCCTCACGCGATACCACCGTTGGGCCGGGCCGGGCCACCAGGACTTGGGCTTCCCGTACCTCATCGTTCCCCCTCCCCCCACCGGAACTATCCCAATCAGTCCCTTGTATTCAACCGCTGTCTCGTCAGCCAACAGCATAATCGCTTTGGGCGTGCAATTCACCACATTCACTCTCACCTTTACCACACTTTGTCCTTCGGGCCCAGCCTGGCCCACATTCTTCTCTGGATCCCTAATACAATAGATCCCGGGCCCCTCATACGCCATCACGTTCCAACGAACCGGGTATCCCACTTTCGTTTCCGAGGCACACCCGCCCATGGGCATCCAAAGGCACGCCATTACCGTGTAGGCTGTCCGCAACGCAGTACGTTGCCACTTTCCTTTATCGCATCCGCATTGGCTCGTATTCATCGCTCTGCTCCCCGGGAGGTTTTCCCTGTGGCCTTCATGTAATCTTGTCCCGCGAAGGCGAATTGAATGGCGGACGAATTCGCTTCCTCTGGACCATTTCTGGCAGAAGACAGCCGGACTGTTCCAGGGCCCGGCGCATCGCCTGGCGGCCCACCGCACCCCGCCCTTCGACATGTCCCGCCGTACCACCATGGCACCATCGTACCTCCACGCCCCCGGTCGGTCAACCGGCCGGCGGAGAGATCGGAACCCTCTCGGCCCAGGTGATCGCCGGCGACATCGCCCATCGCCCGCCTTTCCCGCAGGGCTCCGGCCTTCTTGCCAGGCACGGAGATCCGATACTGCCATTCTACGGCTGTTCCCGGCGTTGCTCAAGGCGATTGTCGCGGGGCGGGCAGGCGGGCACCGGGGGTCACGACTCGGACGGCCGGGAGGGAGTTCTCGGGAGGGACAATCACCTACCCGGTAGGGCCCTCTGCCAGACTAGTTTCTTTGACACACTTGAATAGTCCCATGTAGTAAACGCCCTCTACTCCAACCAGAGTGACCGCCTTCCGGGCGACAGGGACATCCCTTATACGGTATGCGCGCTTCGTCACAAGACCCCTGAGCCGCAATGACTCGGCATTGCCCGGGTATTGCGTTGCCCAGTGGGAACGACTGAGATACAGCCCGACCCCGCCCATAGACCCGAAAGAAGGCAGAGCGAGAATGTCAATTTCCTGCAACTGTACAAGCCCTGTTGGGATTGGGTAACTCGGTATCTCTTCCAGTGCAAAAACGAGCCAGTCGTGGCAGACAGTGGTATTCCCCCCCTCGAGTGGCCGCAGACCAAGGTAGCCTCGCATTGGACCTGTTGCCTCCGGAAGGGAGACCACGTGGAATATCCTGCCAACTACCAGTTCACGACTTATCTCCGTCCCTTCAAGCCCCCCCCAGCCATGAGGAAAGCATCTTTCCTGCGGAAGATAAACGACCGCAGAACCAATGCTCAGATTCATCGGTATTGCCGCTTGCCCCGCTGCCATACATCACCTCCGTCTTGCGGCGTCAGCAATCGCTACCCCTCCCGTCATCGTTGCCTCTTCCGCACTCACGCTCACTGCCCATCGCCCGCCTTTCCCGCAGGACTCCGGGCTTGCGGCCCGGCACGGCCGATCGGATAGCCCCATTATACCGAGGGGTTCTCGCCGGGGACAACAACTGAATTGCCTGCCATCGTTCCAGGAATTCCCTGAAAACCCCGTCGATCACCAGCGGGGGATCGGTGAAGTCCGTCGCCCAGATGATCCACGCACCGTCAAGATCAGCTCTTCCGTGAGGAGCCGAAAAAACTGTCGTTTTCTGGAAAAACAGCCGGAATTTAAGCAAAAACGGGGGTTTGGGGGCTACGTCGGCGCGGGGGTCTTTTTCGCATTTGAGGCTGGCCTTGACCGCTGGGCCGGGAAGGTTGTATGATACCCTGGAGGGCTGGCGGGCGCGGCGGCGATGGCGCCGATGGCGGGAGAAAACCCATAGAGCACGAACAGGACAACGAGACGGGAAAGGCCACCATTCACTACTTCGTGGACGAGGCTGGCGACCCTACGCTGTTTGACGCCAAGGGCCGGATCATCGTCGGTAACGAGGGGTGCTCGAAGTACTTCCTCTTGGGCAAGTTGGACGTGGAGGACCCCGGCGCGCTGACTCAGGGCCTGGAAGAGTTGCGGAAAGCTCTTCTGGCGGACCCGTATTTCAAGGGCATTCCGTCGATGCAGCCGGCCGCGAAGAAGACGGCCGTCATGTTTCACGCCAAGGATGACGTCCCGGAGGTCCGCCGGGAGGTTTTCAAGCTGCTGCTCGGGCAGAAGGTCCGTTTCTATGCGGCGGCGCGGGATAAACGGGAAGCGGCCGTCCATGAGTCACGGCTTAGGGAGAAGGAGCCCGCCTACCGATACCGGCCTAACGACATGTACGACGCGCTGGTGAATCGTCTTTTCCGACGGCGGTGGTATCGTGCGGATGCGTTCCGTATCTGCTTCTCGAAGCGCGGCAAGAGCGACAGGACGGTGGCGTTGAGCGAGGCCATCCAGTGGGCCATTGAGAGCTTTGAGCGGGATTTCGGTATGACGAACCAGGCGGAGGTGGAGATCACCTCCAGCACTCCCCATGGCATCGGGGGCCTGCAGGCGGTGGACTACTTCCTCTGGGCGCTGCAGCGGTTCTACGAGCACGAGCACACGGAGAAGAGAGAAACCGAATGCCGCTACGCCGAGATGATCCAGGATCTGGTAGGGGAGATCGATGACCTGGACTTCGTGGCCGAGGGCAAGTGCGGCGTGCTGTGGGGGAAGGGCCGACCGCTGACGCTTGCCGCCCGGACGGCCGAGGGCGGCGCAAAAAAGAAGCCCCGGATATAGGATCGAAGGGCAGGGCCCCACAATCTCACGGCATGAAGCCGAGTTTCATCCGGCGGCTCTATTCAATTATATCGGCTTTCAGGGGGCTGGCAATAAGAAAATGGCTGCGTGCGATCGCAAAACAAAAGCGTCAGGGGATATAGGGTCTCCCGGGGCGAACCCGCGGAACCACACGGCCTGGAGCCGAGTTTCGTCCACCGACATATTCAGTGTACGTTCGAACCATCGGAATGTCAAGTATATGGCTTGAGTTAACCGGAATGATGTGCTCGAACGCGGGCCAGGTTGCCGGGTTGGTTTCGGTGGGGCTGGCCACCGAAGAAAAAACTGTCGTTCTCAGGAAAAACAGCCGGAATTTAAGCAAAAACGGGGGTTTGGGGGCTACGTCGGCGCGGGGGTTTGTTACCGGCGGCGGACAAGGGAGTTGCCGGGGAGGAAGGAATTGTAACTGGCATTCTGTGGCAGAGGCACGCCTGTTAAATATGGGGGCGTCAGCTCTCCGCAGGGAGATTGCCGATTTCCAATTGCCGATTGCCGATTGAAGAGGGAGAGGGAGATTGCCGATTCCGACTCACGATTCGCGATTCACGATTCACGGTTTACGGATTACGGATTACGACCCGGCCTCCGCCGGGCGAAGTGCCCGGGAGGTGTCCGCCAAGTGTCCCTGAGGTGCCCTTCAGGTGTCCTTGAGGTGTCCTTCAGGTGTCCTTTGGGTGTCCTTCAGGTGTCCCGAAAAGGACGGGGCAAGGGAGTGGGGAAAACCCAACGCGTTGAATGGGAAGAGGTTGTGGAATGGCAGAGGGAAGATGGGAGATTTTCGGGACACCTGGCGCGGGGGGACGGACGCCGAGCCGCAAGCGGGGAAGGGAGGTTCTTCTACGGATTGCACGGATTAACAAGGAAACGAAATGACATGTCTTCTCTTGCTTCTTTCGAATCGGTGCAATCTGTGTAATCCGTGGACCACTTTCCCCCCTACTGTGCCGGGTACTGGGGCGGCCGGCCGGCCAGGACGGCGAGGATGTCGTGGACGACGTCGTTCATGGCTTCGGTGGCCGCTGGGACGCGGGCGGCGATGTGGGGGGTGAGGATGACGTTGTCGCCAAGGCCGAAGAGAGGATAGTCGGCCGGGGGAGGTTCGGGGTGGTGACAGTCGATGGCGGCGGCGGAGAGTTGGCCGGAACGCAGGGCGGCGGCGAGGGCGTGGTAGTCGACGCACTGGCCACGGGCGGCGTTGATGAACTGCGAGCCGGGCTTGAAGAGGGACAGGGCGCGGGAGTCTATCAGGTTTCGAGTTGAGTCGGTCAAGGGGACGTGGATCGTCACGATGTCGCTGCGGCGGAAGAGGGTTTCCTTGTCCACGGGAGTGGAGGGATAGTCGAAGCGGAGGTCGAGGATGTCGTTGAAGAGGACGGTCATGCCCAGGCCGGCGGCGGCGCGGCCGACGCGGGAGCCGATGCGGCCGGCCCCGACGATGCCGAGGGTCAGGTCGGACAGGAAGCGGCCGAACGATTGGGACCGGGCGGCGTGGAACTGCTCGGGCGAGAGCGGAGCCGTCATCGGCCAGAAGCGGCGGTTCATCTCCAGGATCATGCGGAGGGTGTAGTCGACGACGGCGAGGGTGTTGGCCGCGGGGGTGTGGACGACCTGGATGCCGCGGGCGCGGGCGGCGGGCAGGTCGATGTTGTCGATGGCGACGCCGGCGCGGCCGACGACTTTGAGGCGGGTGGCGCGGGAGAGGAGGGCTTCGTCGACGCGGGTGTAGGTTCGCACGACGAGGGCGTCGGCGTCGGCGATGTGGTCGGGGGCCTGCTCGGGCGTGCAGCGGCGGACCTGGGCGGCGGAGGCGAGGATCGACAACGCGCGGTCGCTGAGGGGCTCGGTGACGAGGACGACGGGTTGGGCGTTTTCCATGGTTGGTCCGGGGTGAGGGTTAAGGGATAAGGTACACGGATTATGTTACCGGGGGAAGAGGGAGGAAGACGCCGAAACGCAAGCGTCGATGGGAGCGAGCGGAGAAAGGGAGTCCGGAGTCGGGTGTGGGGAGTTTTTGTCCGCGGGGTCCGCGGGGTCCCTCACGTCGTTGGGACTCCTTGGGTCCTTTGGATCGCTTGGGATCGCTTTAGTCGCCCAGGCCGAGCTTGGCGCGGAGCTTGGCCCAGAGGGAGCGGCCGCCGAGCTGGTGGCAGAGGTCGCGGATGCTTTCGTCCTGGGGGGCCAGGGCCAGGGCGCGGGCGACGTAGCGGCGGGCGCGGTCGGCCTTGCCCATGCGGAGGTGGGCCAAGGCGAGGTTGTAGAGGGCCAGGGCGTAGTCGGGCTTGAGTTTCAGGGCGCGGCGGCAGTGCTGGATGCCCTCGGCCAGGCGGTCCATCTTGAAGTAGGAGACGGCCAGGTTGTGCTGGGCCTGGGGGTCTTCGGGGCGCAGGGTGACGAGCTTCTGCAGGACGGCGTTGGCGTCCCGGGCCAGGTGGGCCTCCAGGAGGATCTGGGCGAGGTCTTCCAGGGCGGCCGGGTCGTCGCCGGAGGACTGGAGTTCGACCAGCACGTGCCGTGCGGCCTCCTGGGGGCGGTTGCGGCGGACGAGGGCTTTGGCCAGCCGACCGTGCGCGCCGGGGTAGGCCCCGTCCAGCTCGAGCACGCGGCGGAAGTTTTTCTCGGCCTTTCGCCACCGCTGGCGTTCGAGTTCCAGTTCGCCCAGGCAGAAGTAGGCCCCGGGGTTGTCGGGCTGGAGGTCCTGGGCGTCGCGGAAGCGTCGTTCGGCCTCGTCGAAGCGGGCCAGTTCCATCAGCAGTTCGCCGTAGTCCAGGATGGTCTCGACGTCTTCCTCATCGCGGCGGAGTTCGGCTTCGTAGAAGGCGGCGGCCTGGTCGAGCTTGCCCATCGCCCAGTGGGCCTCGGCGATGCGGACGTTGGGTTGGAGGTAGTCGGCGTCGGAGGCGAGCACGCGGCGCCAGCAGGCGATGGCCTGGTCGTAGAGTTTGCGGGCGTAGAGGCTCGTGCCGATGTTGTAGTAGCACAGCGGGCATTCATCCTTGAAGAGGCGGGCGGTGTAGAACATCAGCTCGGCGTCGTCGTGGCGGCCCAGTTCGGTGTAGGCGATGATCCGATTGCAGTAGCCCGGCTCGAAGGTCGGGTCGATCTGCTCGATCCGCTCGAGGTGCTTGAGGGCCTCCTCGTGTTTGCCCAGGCGGGTGAGGTTGACGCCCAGCCCGTTGAGGGTTTCGACGTCGGCGGGTTCGAGTTCGACGGCCTTGGCGTACGCGTCGGCGGCGCCGGCGAAGTTTTCCATCGCCTCCAGGGTCAGGGCGAGGTTGAAGTGCCAACTGGCGTTGTAGGGGTTGACGGCGATAGCGGCCTCGAGCTCGACGGCGGCCTCTTCCAGGCGGCCCTTCTCATAGAGGGCTCGAGCCCGCTCGACCCGGTCTTCGGCGTCTTTCCAGTCGTTCATCGGCACGCAACCTCGTATGAATGCAGTCGAGGGCGGGCCAGCCCGGAGAGAGCACCCAAGCCTGGCAGCCGCACCCATCGGCGTTACAGAGCATTGTACACTCCCCCGGCGGTTTTCGACAATACCCAAAACCCGCCCGACCCAGGAATATCGTGGTTTTCAGAGAAAAATGACTGTAGCATCGCGCCCATGCACGAGCCCCGAAACACCGCAGACCCCCTGGCTGCCGAGGAGAAGGCCCTCCTGGCCGACTGCGACGTGCACGTGTATCGATCGAGCGGGCCCGGGGGGCAGCATCGCAACAAGGTCTCCTCGGCCGTCCGCCTGCTCCACCGCCCCACGGGGATCACCGGGCACGGCGATGAATCCCGCAGTCAGCAGGACAACCGGCGGATGGCGATGCGGCGACTGAGGATGAATATCGCCTGTAAGGTCAGGAGGAAAGTCGATGTGACGGCGGGGGTTCCGCCGGTGATCGCCGAGTGCATGTTCGTGCCCAAGCCGATGCGAAACCGCAAGCGGTTGGGAGAAGAAACAGAGGGGGAAGAGAAGAAGAGGTTGGAGGTCGGGGTGAAGGACCACAGGTTCTGGCGCGTGGCGGCGGGGGTTCTGGACCGGTTGGAGGCCTGCGGAGGGGCGGTGTCGGACGTGGGACGGAGCCTGGGGATTACCACGGGGAATGTCGTGAGTTTTCTGATGAGCGAGAGGCATCTTCTGACGGCCGCCAACGAAATACGCAAGCGACACGCCCTCTCGCCGCTAACGTGAACGGACCCAAGGAATTCGTCTTGACTGGGTTGTCGGCCGGGGGCTATACTCGGGCGACAGTCTAACAAAGGATCTGCGAGAAGCGAGATGGCGCGAAAAAGACGACGGCTCGGCGAGATCCTGGTTGAATGGGGCATTGTCACTCCCGCGGACGTCAATGAGGCGTTGCGGATCGGCCAACGGGACGGGCTGCGGATCGGAGAGACACTCGTTTCGCTTTCGCTGGCCGACGAGGAAGACATTACCAAAGCCCTGGCCACCCAGTACGACATGGAGTACATCGACCTGGATCAGAACGTGGTGGTTCCCACGGAGCTGAACCTGATCCCGGAAGATCTGGTCAAGCGACTCAACATTCTGCCCCTCAAGCGCGAGGACGACGGGCGGCTGAAGATCATCATCACCGACCCGCTGGACCTGGAAACGCTGGACATGCTGCGTTTCCGGCTCAACTGCGAACTCTCGCCCACGCTGGCGAGCAAGTCGAAGATGCGCGAGTTTATCTCGCGGTACATCGGCTCGAGCATGAGCATCGACAAGACCATCGAGCAGATGGACGAAGACGCGGAGATGCAGATCACCGGCGGGGACGCGATCCTGACGGAGGACTCGGCCCCGATCATCCGCCTGGTGACGATGATCGTCGGCGAGGCCGTCCGGGGGCGGGCCAGCGACATCCACGTCGAGCCCATGGCCAACCGCGTCCGCGTCCGCTACCGCGTTGACGGCGTGTGCATCGAGCGCGACAACATCCCTAAGAGGATGCAGGGCTCGGTGATCAACCGCCTGAAGATTCTGGCCGGCATCGACCTGGCGGAAAAGCGCCTGCCGCAGGACGGGCGTATTAAGATGAAGTTCGGCACCAGCGACATCGACTTCCGCGTCTCCTGCCTGCCCAGTTACCACGGCGAGAGCATGGTGCTGCGTATTCTGAGGCCCGAGAGCGTCCGCCTGGGCATTCCCTCGCTGGGGTTCGGGCACGAGGATCTTTCCCGGTTCCTCCAGATCATCAAACGCCCCAACGGCATCTTCCTGGTCACCGGGCCTACCGGTTCAGGTAAGACCACTACGTTGTACGCCGCCATCAACGAGCTGAACCGTCCGGACCGCAAGATCATCACGGCCGAGGACCCCGTGGAGTACAATTTCACGGGCGTGAACCAGGTTCAGGTGAACGACGGGATCGGATTGACGTTCGCGTCGATCCTCCGCGCGATGCTTCGCCAGGCCCCGAACGTGATTCTGGTGGGCGAAATCCGCGATTTGGAGGTCGCCCAGGTGGCTATTCAGGCCGCTCTGACCGGACACTTGGTATTCAGCACACTCCACACCAACGACGCACCCTCGGCTATCACCCGTTTGATCGACATGGGGGTCAAGCCATTCCTGGTCACCAACAGCGTTCAGGCGGTGATGGCACAGCGGCTGGTGCGAGTGATTTGCGCGGACTGCAAAGAGCCCTCGCGGGACACCGACCCGAAGATCCTGCGGATGTTGGGGTTCACCCCGGACGAGATTGAGAACGTAACGTTCTCCAGAGGTAGAGGTTGCAGCTCGTGTGTCGGAACCGGCTATCGAGGTCGCCAGGGCATTTTCGAGCTGATGGAGATGGACAACGCCCTGCGGGAGTTGGCTTTCAACCGCGGGAGTTTGTCGGAGTTGAGGCGAGCGGCCGTGGCCACCGGCATGCGGACCCTGCTTCAGGACGGACGCGACAAGGTCCGTGCCGGCATCACAACGGCTGAGGAACTGGTGAGGATCACCCAGGCTGAGTCGTTGCTCACAGATTAACCGGTCGGTTTATTGGAGCGTAATTGCCTCCAATATCTATGGTTGCTGTGAGAGAAGACCCCTACGTCGGTCATGCCCTTGTGGCTATGGCCTCGTCGGGCGACGAATAATACAATCGGAGCGAACCAATGCCGAGCATGCAGATTGACAGCTTGTTGGAGACCTGCATCCGCCAAGGCGCCAGCGACCTGCACCTTCACGTAGGCCGGCCCCCGACGCTGCGGCTCATGGGGCGGCTGCGGCCCCTGAAGACCAAGGTCCTCGAGCCCGAGGACACGATGGAGTTGATGAAGGCCATCACTCCCGAGCGGGCCCAGCAGGAACTCCAGGAGCAGGGCGGCACGGACTTCGGGTTTGAGTTCGGCGGCGGGCGGTTCCGCACGGCCGTGTTTCATCAGAAGGGCAACATCTCCCTGAGCCTCCGCCTGATCCCCCAGAAGCTGCTCTCGTTCGAGCAGATCGGGCTGCCGGACATCGTCAAGAGCCTCTGCCGGCGCCCGCGCGGGTTGTTCCTGGTGACCGGGCCCACCGGCTCGGGCAAGACGACGACCATGGCCAGCATGGTCGACTACATCAACGACAACTTCGACCGCCACATCATCACCATCGAGGATCCGATCGAGTACTTCCACCAGCACAAGAAGTCGATGGTGAACCAGCGCGAGGTCGGGGTGGACGTGCCTTCGTTCTCGGAAGCCCTGCGGCGCAGCCTGCGAATGGACCCGGACGTGATCCTGGTCGGCGAGTTGCGCGACCTGGAGACGATCGAGGCGGCCTTGCGGGCGGCGGAGACGGGGCATCTGGTCTTCGGCACCCTGCACACCACCAACGCCCAGGGCACGGTCACGCGGATCGTCGATCAGTTCCCGGTCAACCAGCAGGAGCAGATCCGCATTCAGTTGGCCTCGGTGATGATCGGGGTGATCTGCCAGGCCCTGATCCCGCGGACGGACGCCCGGGGGATGGTGGCGGCCTTCGAGTTCATGCTCGTCAACAACGCCATCGCCAACCTGATCCGCGAGAACAAGGTCTTCCGCATCCCCTCCTCCATCCAGACGGGCAAGAAGTACGGCATGCGCTTGCTGGACGAGCACCTGCTGGAGTTGTATACGAAGGGCATTATTTCCGGCCAGGACGCCATCGACCGGAGCCAGTCGCCCTCGGAGATGATGGCGAAGGTGCAGGACGTGGAATTGCCCCCTGAGGCCCTCGAGTAGGAATCTGCCGGAGCCACCGCATGGAAATCGACGTAACCCAACTGAAAGGCCGGCCGCTCGGGCGGGTGCTCGTGAAGATGGGGCACATCACCCGCGACCAGGTGCACGAAGCCCTGGACGTGCAGAAGGCCAAGGGCGGGCCCATCGGGCAGATCCTCGTCGACCTGGGCCACATCGACGAGAAGACCCTCAAGCTCGCGCTGGCCTTTCAGGTGGGAATGCAGTTCGTAGACCTGGTCGGCGCGGACGTGCCCGAGGAGGTCGTGCGGCTGATCCCGGCCCAGATGGCCAACGCCTACAAGATCATGCCCCTCAAGTACGACGCCGCCAGCCACACGCTGGAGGTCGCCGTCGCCTCCGCCGACAACTTCCGCGCCACCGACGACCTGCGGACGCTGATGGGCTTCAACGTCGTCACCCGCATCGCCGACCCCGAGGCCCTCACCGGCGCGTTGATGAAGTATTACGACGTCGAGCCCGAGTCGATCGGCGACCTGATCAACGAGATGGCCGGCGACGAACAGTTGACCTTCCTGGAAGACCGGGGCGAAAGCATCGACCTGGACACGATCAAGGCCGCCGCCGAGTCCAACCCCGTCAAACGCCTGGTCAACCTCGTGCTGTGGGAGGCCATCCGAGCCCGCGCCAGCGACGTCCACTTCGAGCCCTTCGAGGACGAGTTCAAGATGCGCTACCGCGTGGACGGGGTGCTGTATGAAATGCTGCCTCCGCCCAAGAGCATCGCGGTGGCCATCGCCTCGCGAATCAAGGTCATGAGCAACCTGAACATCGCCGAGCGGCGGGTGCCCCAGGACGGGCGCATCGAGTTGCTCATCGGGGGCCAGCCCGTGGACCTGCGCGTGTCCGTCCTGCCGACGATGTTCGGCGAGAGCGTCGTCATGCGCGTGTTGGACCGCTCGCAGGTTTCCCTGGACCTCGAACGCCTGGGCATGCGCGACGACGACCTGCGGATTTTCCGCCAGCTCATCCAGAGGCCCAACGGCATCTGCATCGTCACCGGGCCCACCGGCTCGGGCAAAACCACTACCCTATACGCCGCCCTGAACGAGCTCAACCAGGTCGACACGAAGATCCTCACCAGCGAAGACCCGGTCGAGTACGACATCGACGGGCTGATCCAGGTGGCGATCAACCCCGACGCCGGGCTGACCTTCGCCCGGTGCCTCAGGAGCTTCCTCCGCCAGGACCCGGACATCATCCTGATCGGCGAAATCCGCGACCTGGAGACGGCCGAGATCGCCGCCCAGAGTTCGCTGACCGGGCACCTGGTCTTCACCACGCTGCACACGACCGACGCCCCGTCGTCGATCGCGCGGTTGCTGGACCTGGGGCTCGAGCCCTTCCTGATCACCGCGACGCTGGAGGGGATCGTCGCCCAGCGGCTGGTCCGCGTGATCTGCCCGCGGTGCAAGGAGGAGTACGTCCCCACCGACGAGATGCTCGGGCAGATCCGGCTGACCACCGCGGACCTGAAGGGCAAGACCCTCTACCGCGGGGCCGGGTGCGAATACTGCCGGAAAACCGGCTACAGCGGACGATTCGCCCTCTTCGAGATCATGACGCTCGACGACGACCAGCGCGACCTGGTGATGAAGAAGTCCAGCACGAATATCATCCGCGACGCCGCCCGCAAGCGCGGCATGCGAACCCTGCGGGAAAGCGGGTTGCTGGCGATCTTCGACGGGCTGACCACGATCGAGGAAGTCGTCGCCCAGACCATTGACGAACAGATGATGGAGTTTTGACAGCCATCAGGAGCCCTCCTATGCCGACGTACCTATTCGAAGCGATGAACAGCGTGGGCCAGCCCATCAAGGGCGAGGTCGAAGCCGCCACCAGCGAAGAAGCCGCCGCCAAGGTTCGCTCGCTGGGGAACTTCCCGACGAAGATCAAGGAAGCCGCGGCCAAGAAGAAGGTCCGGGGAGGCCCTGCCCCGGAGGTCGGGGCGGGACGGCGGCGGTCCGTCAGCGGCGTCAAACGCAAGCACCTCACCCAGTTCACCCGACAGTTGTGCACCCTGATCGACGCGGGGCTTCCCATCGTGCGAAGCCTCTCCATCCTGGAGCAGCAGCAGAAGCCCGGCCCGCTTCGCATGGCCATCCGGATGGTCAAGGAAGACGTCGAGGCCGGCACCACCCTCTCCGAGGCCATGGAACGCTGCCCCAAGGTCTTCGACACTCTCTACACCAGCATGGTCCGCGCCGGCGAGTTGGGCGGCGTGCTGGACGTCATCCTCCAGCGTCTGGCCGACTTCATGGAGAAGGCCGAGGCCCTGCGACGCAAGGTCGTCAGCGCCATGATCTACCCGATGGCCGTCATTACGTTCGCGATCCTGATCGTGACGGGGCTGTTGAAGTTCGTCGTGCCCAAGTTCGTGGAGGTGTTCTCGAACATGCACGCGGAGATGCCCGGCCCGACGTTGTTCCTGATGGCCCTGAGCCGCTGGATCGAGGATGCCTACGGGTGGGTCGTCGTCCTGGGCACGCCCTTCGCTATCTGGGGCGGCATCAAGTTGCTCAATCGCACCAAGGGCGGAAAGATGTTCATCGACACGATGAAGCTGCGGATCCCCATCGTCGGGCAGATCGTCGCCAAGGGCACGGTCTCGCGGTTCGCCCGGACGCTCGGCACGCTTCTGGAAGCCGGCGTGCCCATCCTCGAGGCCATTCACATCACCCGCAACACCTGCGGTAACGCCGTCTACGCCGGGGCCATGGAAAAAGTCTACGAGGGCATCCGCGAGGGCGAGAACTTCGCCGACCCCCTCCGCCGCTCCAAGGTCGTCGACCCCATGGTCATTAACATGATCGACGTCGGCGAGGAAACCGGCGAGCTCGACAAGATGCTCGTCAAGGTCGCCGACACTTACGACGATGAGGTCCAGACCCTCGTATCCTCCATGACGGCCCTGATGGAACCGGTAATGGTCATCGTCCTGGGCGGCATCGTCGGCTTCATCGTCGTCGCCCTGTTCCTGCCCATGGTCTACCTGCTCAAGAACCTGAAGTCACAGTAAAAGGACGCCACCCATGCAACGCCAACGCCTTCACGCCCCCGCCGGCCCGAAAACGGGTTTTACCCTGGTGGAACTGCTCATGGTCGTTCTGATCATCAGCATCCTGGTGGCGATGCTCATGCCCGTCGTCGTCGGCGTGATGAAGTTAGCCCTTATCGCCAAGTGCCAGAATCGCGTCGGCATCCTGGGCGTCGGCGCCGTCGCCTATCAGAAGGACAACGGCAGCTATCCCGGGCAGGTCGACTGGGGCAAGACCCAGCTTGGCCCGCCCCAGATCATCACCGGCAGCGCGCTTCTGGCCAAGGCCCTCTTCTCTGACCCCGACGGGTCCAACTTCCCCAAGAGTAATTACGTCCAGTACGAACCCGGCAACAGCCTCTTCACCTACACCGTGGGCGGCAAGAACTACGACAACGTCATCAGCGACCTCTGGCCCAAGGGTCAGACCATGCCCATCTGCTACTACCCCGCCCGCCCGGGAGAGGTCGGGGTCGGCATGTACCACGAATCCGACAACAGCGCGTTCACCGACCCCAAGCACGACAAGACGTTCGCGGCCACCATTACCCACCCGTCCCTGCCGGCCATTCCCGCCAGTACCGCCAACCCCGGCGGCACCCCCGCCACCCCCGTCAAGGCCAACCAGTTCATCCTTATCGCCCCCGGGCCCGAACGGCTCTACTTCAGCACCGACGACCTGAATAACTTCTCCGGACAATGACCGCACGACCACCCATCCCGATGCGAACACCCCGCGGCTTCACCGTCGTGAACTCGCTGGCGGTGATCCTTGTCATCGCGGCCCTGGCGGGCGCCGTCTGCTTCACGCCCGTCTACCGGACAATCTGTCCCGGCGTCTGCATCCCCCTGAAGACGCGGGCGAACCTCGCGGCCCTGGAATCCGGCTGCAAGCGGTTCAAGGCAGACAATGCCGGTGCAGACAACAACTATCCCCCGGGCGGGGCGGCCAACCTGCTGAAATACCTGACAGGAAAGGCCATGCCCCTCGAAGCCCGGGACGGCGGGTTCCAGCGCGTCAAGGGGGGAGTCGTCTACGGCCCCTACGTCGACGTCGACACGATTAAGACGGGCACAAGCCCCGACGGACAGGTGTTCCTCGACTCCTACGGCCACCAGATCGGCTACTGGGTATGGGACGGGGAGAAGCTCCTCGGCGGGGGAAACCCGGATATCAAAGACCCGACGGCCTACGCCTCCAGGAATGGCCGGCGAATGGTGGATATGTTCTGTGCCAGTCCCGGCCCCGACGGCACGTACAGCCCCAATGCCTGGACGCCCGGGACCGACGACGTCGTCACCTTTGTTCCTAAGGACTGAACCGGATACCTGACGCATGCATGACGACAAGCGACATTCCGACCGCCGACACGAACACGGCCTCTTCACGGTCGCCGGGAGCGTCGTCGCCGGCGCGGCCGCCACGGTTGCCGCCTCTGACACCGCAAGGGAGGGCCGATCATGATGACCGTCCTGCACCGTTTTCGCCGCCGATCCCCGGTTCGGGGGGGCTTTACCATGGTCGAACTGCTGGTGGTCATCAGCATTATCGCCCTGGTCATCGCCCTCGTCCTGCCGGCCTACAACAGTATCACCAGCAGCATTCTCCGCCGGAAGGTGCGGGCGACGATCGCGGCCCTGGAGTCCGGCTGCAAGCGGTTCAAGTCCGAGAATGCCGGCGGAGACAACAACTATCCCCCGGGCGGGGCGGTCAGCCTCCTGAAGTGCCTGACCGGAAGCGGCATGCCGATGGCCGTTTCCGGCGGCGGGTTCCAGAATTTCAGGCCGGGAGGAAAGGTTTTCGGCCCGTACATCGACCCCGACACAGTGAAGATCGGCACCCTTTCGGGGAGTCCCGTCTTCAAGGACGCCTACGGCAACGTGCTGGCGTACTACGTCCGCAACGCCGGGGGAGGCTTTGAAGGCGGCGGGGACCCCTCGATCTCCGATCCCATGGCCTACTGCCGCCGGACCTCCTCCGCGGCCGCGACGGTGGACCGGCTCATCGCCAGCCCGGGCCCCAACAAACAGTACGGCGCCACCGCCTGGGACGCCAACGACGGCGACGACATTGTCACCTTCGTATCGGAAGAATAACCGTTCAGGAGACGCCATGAAACGCCACGCTTGCCATCGGGCTGGCCCCCTCGCGCGACGCGCCTTTACCATGATGGAGGTGCTTGTCGTCATCGTCATCCTGGCCATTCTGCTGGCCCTGGTGAGCACCGTCGTCCGGCGGGTCATGGTCGCCTCCGAGGTCGAAAAAACCAAGGGTAACATGACCCTCGTCATGCGGGCCCTGGAACGCTATTACGACGACAAGGCCCAATACCCCACCGCCCTCGTCGACCTGTTCAGCGTCGATGCCTGCCGCGAACTGCTTTCCAACACCACGTGCATCGACTCCTCGGGGATCATGATCGACGGGTTCGGCAACCAGATCGTGTACCTCAAGGAAGGCGGGCGGGGCAAGAGGCCCCTGCTTACCTCTCCCGGGCCCGACAAAACCCTCGGCAATTCGGACGATATCTCGGTTCCCTGACCAGGACACCCAACCATGAAGACCACGCGATTGCCACTCTTCGTTCCCTCGCCCCAGGCCTGCCGGGCGGGCTTCACCCTGATGGAAATCCTCATCGCCCTCTCGATCTTCGGCGCGGGCCTGGTGATGGCCGCTTCCCTCTTCCCCGCCGGCGTCAGCGAGCACGAGAAGGCCGTCGAGCATACCCTGGGCACGATCATGTGCAACAATGGGGTGGCGATGGCCCGTACCCAGCTCCTGCACGACGAGACCACCGGCGTGCCCAAAGACGCCAACGGTATCCTCAACAAGCTCCAGGCCTATCCCAGCGGCAACGCCAA
Source organism: Planctomycetota bacterium (assembly GCA_026693065.1). GTDB lineage: Bacteria > Planctomycetota > Phycisphaerae > SM23-33 > SM23-33 > JAPLNA01. Next base: position 4,112 of record JAPLNA010000232.1, on the reverse strand, counting down.
ACCCCTGTTCCAGTTCATGATCACCTGCGCCAATGACGGCCCCGTCGACACCGTCACGGGCAAGTATCCCAACAAGTACACGATCACCGTGACTCCCTACAAGGGCGTCGCGCCCTTCGTGGGGACCCCGCCGCCTTCCCTGGCCGTTAAGAGCCCCCTGAACAGGACCACGCCATGATGACTCCCCCCCCCATCCCGACCCGCCGTCGCCCTCGCCGCCGAGGCTTTACCCTCATTGAACTCCTCGTCGCCGTCGGCATCCTCATCATCATGCTGCTGGCCTTCGGACAGATCATCGCCCAGAGCCAGGACCTCGTCGACGGGTGCCAGCAGATCATGCAGATGAATACCACCGCCAGCGTCGCCGCCCAGATTCTCCAACGCGACCTGCTCTCCCTGTCCAAGGACGGGTTGCTCACCACCGGGTCCGGCCGACTCACCTTCACCTCCGTCGCCCCGCACGTCAGCGTGCAAGACCCCACGATCACCGCCAACGGCGCCCTCGTCGACTACGGACGAAAGGCCTTCGGGGCCGACGGCATCCTCTGGCGGCAGGCCCTCCTGCTGGTGGGCACCAACGGCGGCGGCGCCGCCACCGACATCCTGCCCAGTAACCTGGGCCCCAGTCTGACGGTCCCCGAGCCCATCCTCCCGGCCGACGCCAGCGCCCCCATGGGCGCCAACGCCTCACAATACTGGGCCTATTTCTCCGGCGGATGCACCAAGTTCGACTCCGCCAGTTGGACCGGCGGCAGCAGCGGCACTTGGAACAACAACACCGCCACGTTCAACTCCCCCAACCCGGCCAACTGGCCCACGGCCGTCAAAGTCATCTTCGGCCTCAAGCAAGGGGCGCAGAAGCAGGACTACGAACTCATCATCGACCTGCCCTGAGCCGCCCGGCCCTCTACGGCCGGGCGCCGAGGTCTGTGGCGCCCGGTGCACTCTGGATTGAACGCCCCCGGTCCTATATACTTTCACGCCATACGGTCGGCGCCCCCGCGCGGGCGATTCCGGCAAGGAGACACGGCATGAACGTTCGCATCGTTTCGATCGCGGCGGTAACGATCCTGTCGCTGGGTGTCGCGGCCGGGCGACAGGCCCGGGCCCAGTCCCCCGCCGGGCCCGGCGACGTGCCCGAGACCGAGTTCGCCAACCTCGACAGGCTCCTCCACGTCAAACCCTCCCTCCCCGCCGACCAGCGATCCAAGGTCCTCATCCCCCAACTCGAACAGTTCCTCGTTCAGGGGCAGGCCCTCGAGGCCGACTATCCCAAGGCCGCCAATCTCTACGTCCTCCGCCTGGGAATGCTCCGCGCCGCCGGCATGCTCTTCAGCGAAAAGAAGGACGACGCCTCCCGCCAGCGAATGCTCGACGTCGCCCGCTCCGTCGTCGACAACCCGGCCCCCCTGAAGGCCAAGGTCTACCCCCACCGCATCCTGACGGCCGAAAAGATCCAGCCCAGGGGCGCCGTCGCCCCCGTCCCCGGCGCCGACGCGATCATCCGGGAGTTCGTCAAGAAGTACGACAAGACCGACGCAGCCGCCCAGGCCCTCATGGACGGCTGCCGCCTGGCCCGGCAGATCAAGAACGAGGCCCTGGCGGGGGAGTTTCTGGCCACGCTGGAATCCGCCCACGCCGACGATCCGGCGGCCTTTCGCTTCCTCGCCGACATCGGACGCGGGCCCGTCTTCCGCGCCGCCCTGATGACCCTCGACGGCAAGCCGTTGAAGTTGCCCGAGGCCCTGGCCGGTAAGGTCGTCGTCGTCGACTTCTGGGCCACCTGGTGCCCCCCCTGCGTCGACAGCCAGCCCCGCATGCGAAAGCTCTACTCCAAGTACCACAAGACCCAGAACGTGGAGTTCGTCGGAGTCAGCTTGGACAAGCCCGGCAAGGCCGAGGACCTCAAGGAGTATGTCAAGGACGCCGGGCTCCCCTGGGTGCACACCTACAGCGGGCTCTACCAGAGCGACCCGACCGTCCGCCTGTGCGGCATCGAGGCCATCCCCAGCGTCTGGGTGATCGGACGCGACGGGCGCGTCTTCGCCACCAATGTCGCCGAAGGGCAACCCAAGTGAGCGTTCCCCACCTGACCTCACGCTGGCCAACCCAACCCCAACGCGATACCATGACCGCCATGAAGACACCAACCCACATCCTGGTCGTCGCCATCGTGACCCTGGCCCTCGCCGGCTGCGCGGACATGAACACCGAATGGTGGAAGCCCAAACCCCGGTCCGCCGCCCCCGCCCCCGACCGAAACCAGACCAACGAGGAAAAGCTCAACGCCCACATCAAGAGGCTCATGGAAGACCACGCGATCCAGGAAGATCAACTCAAGCAGGAAAACGCCAAGCTCAAGAAGCAGCTCGACGACCTCGAATTCCTCAATCGCCAGCAGACCGAGCACATCCGCATGCAGGAAAGGCTCATCCGCGAAGGCAAGGTCGCCCGCGACGACGCCGAGGCCGCCAAGGCCCGCATCGGGCTGCTCCAACAGAAGATCGCCAACCTCGAGCTGATCCTCCGCCAGCTCCAGACCCCTCCCCCGGCCACCAGGCCCGCGGGCAAGTGACCCCCATGCGCGTGGTCGTCACAGGACAGGTCGGGCTGGACAAGGCCGGGTTTCTTCAGCGCGTCGTCGCCCTCGCCGAGGAACACGGCGAAGAAGTCGCCCTGTTCAACATCGGCGACCTCATGTACGCCGAGGCCCCCGACGTGGCCCCCGGGCGCATCCTCGACCTGCCCCTCTCCCGCCTCCACAGCCTCCGTCGCAGCGTCTTCAAGGACGTCCTCGCCGCCTCCGCCCGGTGCCCCCACGCCCTCATCAACACCCACGCCACCTTCCGCTGGCGGCACGGGCTCTTCCCCGCCTTCGACTTCGACCAGATGCAGGCCTTCGACGCCGATCTCTACGTCACCCTCCTCGACAACGTCGACCGCGTCCAGTTCCGCCTCGTCCGCGACGGGCACGTCCACCACACCCTCAAGGACCTCATGGTCTGGCGCGAGGAGGAAATGCTCGCCACCGAACTCATGAGCCAGGTCGTCGGCGGGCACGGGCGGTTCTACGTCTGGGCCCGCGGGGCCGACGGCGACACCGCCGCCGCCCTCGTCCGACTCATGTTCCAGCCCCGCTTCCGCAAAATGTACCTCAGCTTCCCCATGACCCACCTGCCGGCCTCCTCCCAGCTCCTGCCCGAGGTCGAAAGTTTCCGCCGCGAAATGAAAAACCACTTCACCTGCTTCGACCCCGCCGACGTCGAAGAGAAGGAACTCTGCGCCCTGGCCCTCCAGGCCGCCCAGGAGGGCCTCCGCAGCCTCGAGGTCGGTCCCGCCGGGCAACGCGTCGTCGTCCACACCGACCAGCTCATGGACATCATCACCGACATCGACGGGCAGATCTACGCCCGCGACTTCAAGCTCATCGACCAGGCCGACATGATCTGCTCGCTCATCCCCGCCGACTCCGACGGGCGCCCCGTCCTCTCCAGCGGCGTCGAGCGAGAGCTCCAGCACGCCCACGAGGCCACCCGCGAGGCCTTCGTCATCTGGCGAAGCCCCGCGGCCCCCTCCCCCTTCATCACCGAAACCGCCACCGCCGTCTTCTCCTCCACCGCCCAGGCCGTCCAATACTTCCTCGACCACGACTACGTCCCCCGCCCCCCCGCCGGTTCCCTCTTCCCCGACTGAGTCGGGTGGAACCCCCCGACGATCCTGCACGTTTAGAACTCCTGCGATCGGGCGAAGTAAACGCGGTGCAAGTCCGCCTTCGGCGGACCGCTAAACTCACAGGGGACGCCCATCGACGCGACAGCGTCCCCCACACTCACCTCTCACCTCTAACCTTTCTTCTCTCCCCCTGTTTTCTGTTGTCCCCCCGCCCCTCCCAACGATACCATACTCCCAGGGCGCGCGGCGCCCTACCCAACCATGATCCCTCGCCTTGTCATACTGAGTCTGCTTCTGGCCCCGGCCCTCGGGCCCGGCTGCGGGCCCGACGCCCCCGTCATGACCTGGACTCCGCCCTCCCTCGGCGGCGCCACCCCACGCCCGACCCTTGGGCCTCTTACCTCACGCCCCGCCCAGCCCGCCGACCTGCCCCAGTTCCG
>JAPLNA010000231.1 GCA_026693065.1 Planctomycetota bacterium | reverse complement strand
GACCTCGTCATCGCCGGCGGGGCCGAAACCAAACTCGTCCCCCTCTGCATGATCCGCCAGGAACTCCTGGGCCGAGTCTGCACCACCGGCAACGAATCCGCCGCCACCGCCTGCCGCCCCTTCGACGCCTCCGCCTCCGGCACGGTCATCGGCGAGGGCGGCGGGCTGCTGATCCTGGAAGACCTCGAGCGAGCCGTCGCCCGCGGGGCGAAGATCTACGCTGAGATCGTCGGGGCCGGCGCCGCCTGCGACCCGGCCGGCATGCACGTGACCGAACCCACCGTCGGCGGGCTGGACCGCGCCGCCCGCAGCGCCCTGCGCGATGCCAACCTCTCCCCCGACGCCGTCGGCCTGCTTGTCGCCCACGGCACGGGCGTGCCCGCCGAAGACCGCCTCGAGGCCGCCGCCTGGCAAACCGCCCTGGGCAACCGGGCCGAAAACATCCCCGCATGGAGCGTCACCGGCGCGGTCGGCTCCACCTTCGCCGGCGCGGGCGCCATCGAGCTGATCGGGGCCGCCCTGGCCCTGGCCAACCAGACCGCCCCGGCCACCGTCAACTTCCAAAAACCCATCGACGGCTGCCGGCTGAAGTTCCTCCGTCAGAGCCGGCCCTGCCAGGCTGACTACGCCCTCAGCGGCGCCCATACCGTCGGCGGGCAGAGCGCCGCCGTCGTCCTGAAACGATACCAGCCATGAGAAGACGAGTCGTCATCACGGGCATGGGCAGCGTCAACCCTCTCGGGCACGACGTCGAGAGCATGTGGCAGGCGTTGCTGGCCGGCAAGAGCGGGGCCTCGCTCATGGAGCTTTTCGACGCCCACGCCTACCCGACGAAGTTCGCCGCCCAGGTCAAGGGCTACCGGCTGGAGAACCACATTCACAACGCCGCCCACCACGTCAATGCCGCACGGCACTGCACGTTCGCCCTCGGGGCGGCTACCGAAGCCTGGAAGCAGTCGGGCCTGGAAACCTGCACCCGCCTCGACCGCGACCGCATGGGCATCTACCTCGGTTGCGGCGAGGGCAGCCTTGACTTCGACAACTTCGCCGCCCTCCTGGTCGACCACTGGACCGGCAGCGAGATCAACATGCCCACCTGGGCCCCCGCCGGCATGAAGCGGTTCAACATGTACCGCGAGATCGAGCAGGAGTCGCACATGGTCGCCGCCCACCTGGCCAACCAGTTCGGCGCCAGGGGCCCGTCCATCAACGTCCTGACGGCCTGTGCCGCCAGCACCCAGGCCCTGGGCGAGGCCACCTGGCTCGTCCGCCGGGGCGAGGCCGACGTCGTCATATCCGGCGGCGCCCACAGCATGATCCATCCCCTGGGCGTCACCGGCTTCAACCGCCTGACGGCCCTGTCCCAGCGAAACGACGACATCGCCGCCGCCAGCCGTCCCTTCGACCGCACGCGGGACGGCTTCGTCCTGGGCGAGGGCTCGAGCATCCTGATCCTCGAAGACTACGACTTCGCCAAGGCCCGCGGGGCCAAGGTGCTCGCCGAGATCATCGGCTTCGGCTCCAGCGCTGACGCCTACCGCGTGACCGACCAGGACCCCGCCGGTGACGGCGCCGGCGTCGCGATGCGATGCGCCCTCGCCGACGCGGGCCTCCAGCCGCAAGACATCCACTACATCTCCGCGCACGGCACGGGTACGCAGCAGAACGACGCCGTCGAGACCCGCGCGATGAAGCAGGTCTTCGGCGAGTGGGCGCCCAAGGTCCCCGTCTCCAGCGTCAAGAGCGCCCTGGGCCACCTGATCGCCGCCGCCGGGGCCACCGAACTGATCACCTGCATCCTGGCCATCCGCGACCAGATCCTCCCGCCCACCGTCCACCTGAACAACCCCGACCCCGAGTGCGACCTCGACTACATCCCCAACGTCCCTCGCCGGGCGAAGGTCGACGTCTGCATGTCCAACTCCATGGGCTTCGGCGGCCAAAACGACACCCTCATCATCCGCCGCCCCGAGTAACTCTTGCCGCGGCGACGGTGTCCTTTGCCGCTGCGGGCGTTTTGCTTGAAATCCCCCAGGCAAAGGATATGGTGAGATGTGGAAGGTCCCCCATGAAACTTCTGACGATCATCGAGCAGGACGAGGATGACAAATTCGTGGCTCGGTGTCCGGCTCTGCCCGGGTGTGTCTCCCAGGGGGACACGCGAACGGAGGCGAGGGCGAATATCCTTGATGCCATCCAGGGGCACATCGCCTCTCTACGCAAACACGGCGAGCCGATCCCGCCTTCCATTACGGAGGAGGTCGTCGAGGTCGAACTGTGAGCCGTGCCTGATTCCAGGAACTCCTTTGCCGCTGACCGGCCCTCACTGGCCCGCGAGCTTCACGCGGGTCTGGGCGGCGTTGACGCCGTTGCGGAAGGTTACCGAGTAGGGGTAGGCACGCGTCTGGCCCGGGGCGACGAGCAGCTTCGTTTCCACCGTCTTGAGGTCGAAGACCGTCGTGGCGGCCTCCGAGGCGAACGTCGCGTCGCCCTCGTATTGCAGCCGCAATTCCAGCGACAGCGGCTTGCCCGTGTAGTTGCGGATCTCGTCGTTCCAGCTCTGCTCCTCGTTCCAGCCGTCCACCCACTCGCGGCCCTGGAGGTCGCGGCGGAAGTGGAAATCCAGCCGGCGGGCGGCGAGCATTCGCTTCTCGTACACCACCAGGCGGTCGGGCCCGAGGTTGATCTCGGCCTTGGCTTTGATGGGCACGTAGTGCACCTGCTGCTCGCCCAGGTAGGCCAGCCCTTCGCGGGCGTTCTCGCGGAAGATCCGCACGAGCCCGTCGGGCAGGGGGCTGTCGCCCAGCTTGTGGTCGGTGTCGTTGGTGAAGATGAAGAACCGCACCGGCCACGGGCCGTACTGGTACGCGCGGACGCGATGCACGATGTCGAACTTGACGTCCTCGGCGTCGACGGCCTGCATCCGCTTGCTCCAGCCGTTGGGGATGGACTCCGTGCCGGGCACGGTGAACATGAAGTACTCGCTGAGTCCTTCCTTGACGATTTCCTTGGGCCCGCCCCCGGGGGCGGCGCCGCCGGCCTTCCCGGCGGCCCGGCTGAAGGACGCCTTCACCGCGTCTCGCTTGAGTTCCCCGTACGCCTCGTCCTTGGGCGCGGGCGGCTGGATGCCGTACTGCCTCGCCAGCTCGGCGATCTTCTCGACCAGGTTGATCGTCCCGACGATCAGCCGCACCTCGGCGTTCTCGAACTCCTCGCCGGAGTTGTTGGCCACCCGGACGAACCCGCGGAACCGCAGGGCGGTTTCGTCGGGGTTGGCGACGGCGGCGTAGTCCATCTGCCAGGTCAGCCCGCTGATGAAGTAGCTGACCTCGATCTTGGCCATCCCGTCGAACTCGCTCTTGACGTTCCAGATCAGGTGCTGGGGTTTCTGCCCGGGGAAGATCGTCGAGACGACCTCGATCTTGTCCTTCTGTTCCAGCGGGATCAGCTCGATGCTGGTCGGGTCGATCAGCGTGTTCGTCCAGGCCAATTGCATGCGGTTGAGGCCCTTCTTGAACGTCAGGAACCGCGTTTCCTTGACGAGCGTGATGTCCTCGGAGTTGTAGATGGTCAGTTGCACCGACTGCCGGTCGGGAATCGTGACGAGGTCGACGTTGGCCGCCTGCGCCGTCGCGGCCCAGATCGCCCCGGCCAGCAGGAATATGTGCGTTCGTGGCGTCATGGTTTCACCCGCCTATCAGTTGGACGCGGTCTTGCGTCTTGTTGACTCCGTTGTGGTACTTCACCGAGCCGGGATACGTCCGCGACTCGCCGGCCTTCACGGTCAGCAGGGCCTCCACCGTCTTGATGTCGAAAAGCTTCGTCTGGGCCTCGGAGCGGAAGTCGGCGTGGCCTTCGTACTGCAGCCGCAGTTCCAGCACCAGGTCCTTGCCGGTGTAGTTGCGGACCTCATCGTTCCAGCTCTGCTCCTCGTTCCAGCCGTCCACCCACTCGCGCCCCTGGTCGTCACGGCGGAAGTGGAAGTCCGTCCGCTCGTCCTTGACCTGGCGCCGCTCATAGACGACCAGGCGATCGGGCCCGAGGTTGATCTCGGCCTTGGCCTTGATGGGCACGTAGTTGACCTGCTGCTCGCCCAGATACGCCAGGCCCCCGCGGGCATTCTCGCGGAAGACCCGCACGAGTCCGTCGGGCAGCGGGCCCTCGCCCAGCTTGTGGTCGGTGTCGTTGGTGAAGATGAAGAACCGCACCGGCCACGGGCCATACTGGTAGGCGCGGACGCGGTGGACGATGTCAAACTTGACGTCCTCGGCGTCGAGGGCCTGCATCCGCTTGCTCCACCCGTTGGGGATGGTCTCGGTGCCCGGCACGGAGAACATGAAGTATTCGCTGAGCCCTTCCTTGACGATCTGCTTGGGGGCCGTCACGACGGGCGCCGCGGCCGGCTCGGCGGGCGGCATCTCCGCCGCGTCCATCGACCTCCGCATCGCCTCTTTCTTCAGTCCCTCATACTCCTCGGACGCCTTCTCGGGCGGCCGGATGCCGTATCGCCGCGCCAGTTCGGCGACCTTTTCGACCAGGTTGATCGTTCCGACGATCAGCCGCACCTCGGCGTTCTCGAACTCCTCGCCGGAGTTGTTGGACACCCGCACGAACCCCCGGAACCGCAGGTTGGTCTCGTCGGGATTGCACACGGCCGTGTAGTCCATCTGCCACGTCAGCCCGCTGATGAAGTAACTGACCTCCACCTTGGCCATCCCGCTGAAGTCGCTCTTGACGTTCCAGATCAGGTGCTGGGGTTTCTGCCCCGGGAAGATCGTGGAGAGGACCTCGATCTTGTCTTTCTGCTCCAACGGGACCAGCTCGATGCTCGTCGGGTCGATCAGCGTGTTGGTCCAGGCGAACTGCATGCGGTTGACGCCTTTCTTGAACGTCAGGAACCGCGTTTCCTTGACGAGCGTGATGTCCTCGGAGTTGTAGATCGTCAGTTGGACCGACTGGCGCGAGGGCAGGGTGACCAGGTCGACGTTCTTACCCGCCGCCAGGCCCGCCGGCGCCAGCACGGCCGCGATCAGCAGGGATGCTATCGTTGTGCGATTCATGGCGGGTCTCCTCACTTCCAGAGGTTCTTGATCGTGAAGGCGAACTTCACGACGGTCTTTTTGACTTCCTTGGGCTTGCCGGCGTCGTCCTTTTCGTCAGCCTTCGGACGCGCTGGCAGATCGACGTGGAGGACCGGGTTGCTCCCGCCGTACTCGCGGGAGAAGCGGATCTCCTGGCTCGTGCCGCCGTCCTGCTGCCACTCGACCTCCCCGTGCCGCGCGCTGGGCGTCGCGAACTCGTCGGCCAGGGCGTTGAGCTGTTCGATCATGTCCAGCCGGGCCGGAGCCGGCTTGAAGTTCTCGATCTCGTAGCGGATCCGCACCTCCAGGTTGAACAGGTCGCCTCGGATGCCGCGGAATTCCTTCATCTCGACGGATCGCTGGCAGACGATGTCCTTGGCCTGCCCGACGAACAGGCGCATCTTCGAGCCGATGGGCGTCAGGGCGCCCCAGTCCTCGCCCAGGAACGCCTCGCCGCCGCGGGAGTCCTGGATGTAAATGCGGACCTTCCCGGGCTCCAGCGGCACGAGCCCCAGGGCGTTGGCCTTGTCGTTGGTCAGCTCGTAGTGCATCAGCACCTTCGAGCAGAACGGGCGGTCCTTGTCGAGGGCGCCGAAGCGGTACCAGTCGAACGTGTACGTCTTGACGATCGGCACCTTCGCGAAGTGGTACAACTGCATCTTGATGTCTTCCTGCTGCCCGACCGACCGCGGGTCCAGCAGGCGGTCGGCGAAGCTCATCCACACGCCGACGTTGCCGAAGTCTTCCCCGGAGTAGTTCCGCAACTGAATGTACTTGGTCAGGTCCAGCTCGGTCTCGGCGCGGTTGGTCAGGGCCTTGTACTGGAACAGCCGCGTCAGGTTGCTGATGAGATAGCTCACGCGGACCTTCACGGCATAACCGCTGGCGGCGTAGACCTCCCAGACGAGGGCGTTTTCGTTGGGCGGGTAGGAGACGTTGATGACGGCCACCTCGGGTTGGCCCTTCACGACGGCGATCGGGCGGGCCTTGCCGTCGTCCATGATCGCGATGGGGCGGAACTGGATCGAGTCCTTGTTGATCTGGGTGTTGGACCAACTGAAGTCGATCTTGTTGTTGCCCGTCTGGAGGGTGCTCTTGAGCAGGGGGATGATCCGCTCTTCCTCGACCAGGGTGAATTGCCCGTTATCGAGCTGGATCTCGACGCGGTCGCGTTCGGGCAGGGCGGTGAGTTTGATTCTCGCCCCGGCCGGCGCCGCGGCCAGCAGCAGGACCGCCGCCGTCAGCGTCCAGACACTTCGTATCCCGTTCATGGCGTTCTCCTTCGTGGTTTCGGGCGTCCGCATCCTCGCGCCCGCTCGGCGGGGCGCCCGTCATACCCCCTTCGACGCCCCGGGGCGGGAAAAGTTCCCGCGTCGGGCAAGAGAAAGACGTCTATCGGGGGCTTTGGCCGCCGGCGGAGTGCAGGAGGAGGTTGCGGAGGATGTCGAAGGCCAACTCGGGGCGGTAGCCGGCGGAGGGGGTGTAGGCCTGACCCAGCAGGGCGGCCGTGATGTCGGCGGGGCTGAAGAAGGCCGCCGCACGGCCATCGAGAACGATGGCGGACAGACGGGGTTGGGTCTTGTAGCCGTGCCGGCGTTCCCATTCGCCCGTAGAGAAGATATTCGCAATGGGGGGGAGGATCGGGCTGTCGTCGGGAAGGGGCTTAAGGGCCTGGGGGCCGTAGAACTGGGAAAGAGTGTCTTTGGCCGAGGAGGCGAAGGCCTCATCCCCACCGACGGCCTCGACCAGCAGCGTGCCGCCGCCGGCGAGGAAGGCCTTCAGGCCCGCGGCTTCAGCGGGGGCCAGTTGTAACGGCCCGGTGCCGGAGAGAAAGGCCAGCACGCCCCCCCGGCCCGGGAGTTTATCGGCGGTGACGGCGGGGGGGAGGTTCACCTTCACCTGGTGCCGCAAGGCCATCTCGCGGGCGAATCGTTCACAGGCCAGCGGCTCGACGTCCCACCGCCCGGCGTGCCGGACGCGGAGGAGCGTGACGGTTGCCGTCGGGGTGAACTTCGTTTGGGCGGGCCATCGCTGTGGGGCCTGGTTCCAACTCATGCGCGACTTGCCGACCCATGCGCTGTAGGCAACCTCGAAGGCCCGGCGGCCGTCGGTTTGCCAATCGTTCTTCTGCCAGTGCAGGGGCAGGTCGTCGTCGCAGTGGATCGCCAGTATTCGCGGGCCGTTGGTGATGGCCTGGAGAGGCAGGCGTTTCGCCGAAGAGTCCCCTGCCAACCGATAGACCGGATGATCTTCGGGGCAGGGGGCCGGTTCGTACTCGGGGAATATCTGGCCGTATGCCTGGCGGATGCCTTTGGCGAAACCGTCGCCCTTACCCTCGGTGCAACTGAAGATCATGCCGCCTCGCTGGACATACGTGCGGAGGGCGGCCAGATCCTCAGGCGTGAACTTTGGGGCGGTCGTTCCGGTGATCAACAGGACGGTCGGCGCCGGGTCGGCCGCGGGCAGCGAGTGTGCGTCGAGCACCCGCCACGACATGGGCATGTTGCAGAGGTTGCCCGAAACCCATGTGGTCAGATTCGCCATGGCGAGGGGGCGGTTGTTCCAGTCGCCGTCGTATTGCAGGTGGGCGACGACCAGCGGCAGGCGGGTGACAGCCAGGAAGTCCAACGCGTGGGCGGTGGCGATCAGCGGCGACGTACCCGGCCAGGAGCCGTCGGGCTTCTGGAGTTTCAGCAGGACGGCGGCCGCGGTAGGCCAGACTTCACGTCCGCCCAGCCGCCATTGTCCTGTGGCCAGGCAGGCCTGCTGAATCAGGTAAGCGTTGGTGGGCACGTCTCGGGCAGCGTTGTCGGCATTGGCGGGCCAGTCGGCGAACGCCCCGTCCAGGAAGGCCAGGCTCGGAAGATCCTGCTGCCGGGCGGCGTTCCCGGCGGCCGGGGGGAATGGGCCTGGATCGGTCCGTTCGGCACACAATCGGATGGCCATGATCGCCGTCGCGGTTTCGGACAACGCCCAGGCGGAAATCCCGCCCCGCGTGCACTTGCCGTCCGGGCCCACCCGCCGCCGCCAATACGCCGCCACATCCTTCCAGATCTCCGGAAGCACTTCCCTGCCGGCCCGTTCGGCCGCTTGCAGGGCAAGGACGGTCCAGACCTGTTCCCCGGGCGGCGGGCCCGGCGGGGGATCGGCGGCCATCTTTCCGCAGCCGCCATTGCGAAGGTTCGCAGGGAACCGTCGATCGAACAGCGACCGCCCCCCATAGTACCGCCTCAACTCCCCTGCCAGAAGGTCTCGCAAGGCAGGCGAAGCCTCCGCGGGCTTGTTCTTCTCCAGCCACGTGATGGCCGGTTCGATTCGCTTGTCGCTGAACTTTACGCCGCACCGGAACAGGGCCTCCGCGACGATGGCCGTCGTGTCACTGGCTCCCGGCGTGCCGCTGCCCCAGGTGCCGTCGGGGTTCTGGGTGGCAAACAGGAAGGCCTTCCCCTTTTCGATCGCCATCATTACGGCGTCGTCGTCCGGCGGGTTCCCTTCGGCGGCATTGGCCGCGTCGAGTACATCCCGGGGCAGCGGAGGCGCGACGTTGCATGCCAGGGCCGTGGAGAGAATGAGGGCTGATATGATCGCACAGGCCGTCAGGGCCGCCGCCGTCGCTTTGCCACACATATCGTCACCCATCTTTCCACTTCAACCATACGCTCGCGCGAACCCCCAAATCAAGTGGGACGGTCGGCGTCAAGGATGAACCTGCGGCGTTGACGCCGGGAGGGGGAATGGGGAGAATGTTGGCAGCGTGAGCAAGCGGGATAACCAATTTGTGGCGCGAGTGCTGGCGGGCGACGCGGCGGCGTTCGGCGGGCTGTATGACGCCCATGCCGGACGCGTGAAGGCGTTTTTCATGCGGAGCGGGGCCGGCGACGCCGATGCCGAGGACCTGACCCAGGAGACTTTCTCCCGGGCGTTCAAGGGGCTCAAGACGTATGACGCGCGGAAAGGCGAGTTCCTGACGTGGGTGGGGGCGATCGCTCGCAACGTGGTGCGGCGGCATTGGGGGAAGCGCAAGCCGGCTGACTGCATGGACCCGGAACTGGCCGAGGAGATGTTCGCGACGTACGACAACCCCGGCGAGACGGCCGCCGCGGGAGAGGAATTGCAGGCGGTGGCGGGGTGCGTGTCGGCGTTGCCGGAGGAGTTGGCCCGGCTGGTGCGGCTGCGGTACGTCGAGGGGCGGACGACGCGGGGGGTGGGCGAGGCGATCGGGATGCCCGAGGCGACGGTTCGCAGCCGGCTCACCGAGGCCCACGCCAAGCTGCTCGAGTGCATGCGGGGGAAAGGTTTCCTGGCGGCCGACGCCGCCCCGTGACGCGGATTTCTCCCTGGCCCGCTGCGCGAACGGCGGGCCGGGCGGATATAGAATTGCGGATGACGATATGAGCGACGAACGCGACAACACGAACGAGCGGCTGGAAGGGCTGCTTCGGCGTTGGGGCGCCCAGGAGGCGGCGGGTGGGTCGGCCCCGGGCGCGTTCGTCCCGGAACGCCCGAGCCAAACACCCCCGCGCGGGGGCGGCGGGTTGTGGCGGTGGGCGCCCGCGATGGCGGCGGGGGTGCTGCTGGCGGCGACGGCGGGGCTGGTCTTCCTCGGGCCCGACAAGGTCCGGGACGTCGCCGTGGCGCCGCCTCGGGCGGAGGGGACGCAGACGGCCCCGGCCCCGTCAGGCGAGATCGAACGGCTGAAGGGCGAGCTGGCGGCCGCGGAGAAGGTCGCGGCCCAGCAGGTGGCGAGGGTGCTGGAAGAAAGGGACAAGGGCCTCGCCGACATGTGGGCGACGGTGGCGAAGGGCAAGGTGGAATTGGCCTCCGCGAGCAAGCGAGTGGAGGAGTCGCAGGCGGCCCTGGAGGAATCGCGGCGGCAGCAGGTGGAGGTGCAGGGGCGGCTGGCGGCGGCGGAGACGGAAAAGGCGAAGATCGAGGACCGGCTCAAGCAGGCGCGGGGCGAGGGGGAAGTGACGGCCGCCAAGCTCAAGCGGGTTCAGCAGGCGTTGACGGATGAGACGGCCCAGTTGCGTCAGATGCACGCCGACGCGGTGGCGGGGGAGGCCAAGGCGCGGGCGGAACTGCAGCGCGGGCGGGCGTCGCAGGCGATCGTGCTGGCGGCGGCGAGGAAGGCGTACCTGGACGCGGCGGGCCCGGCGAAGCCCGGCGCGGGGCGGGTGGAGGTGATGCAGGCCGCCGCTCGCACACGGCGAATGCTGGACCGCCGCCCTGACGCCGCCGACCTGCCTCGCGCGGGCAAGCTGCGAGAGGCCGTCACCACGATCGAGGACCTGTTCACCCGGCTGGACCTGGTGGACGCCAAGAACCCCAGCGAGTGCCGGAAGTACCTGGACGTCGTTCGCGACAGGCACGTGGCCGATCAGGTCGAGCAGGCCCTGGCGCTGACGGATTCGGAGCCCTTGCGGGGGTGGCTGGTGGAGGCGAACCTGATTTTGGGCGGAGCCGACAATGCCGGGTAACCTTCGAGACAAACTGATCCTGACGTTGCTGGCCGCTGCCCTGGCGGCCCTGGGCGGCTGCCAGGCGGCTATGGAAAGAACGGGTGAGAGCCATTTCCGCCCGTGGGCGTTGGGGCCCGAGCCGGGCGTCAAGAGCATCGACGCGGGCGTGGCCGACGCGCGGGGGATGGGGGCGTACGACGCGGCGGTGGCGATGGTGGACGCAGGCCAGTACGCCAAGGCCGAGGGGGCCTTTGCCAAGCTCGTCGGACAGTTCCGCCAGGCCGGGGATGTTGACCGGGCGAGCAAGTCGTGGTTCTGGCTGGGCTACTGTTTGGAGAAGCGAGGCGCCGTCGAGGCCGCCGCGGGCGAGTATCGCAAGCTGATGGCGGAGTTCCCCGCCAGCCAGGCCGCCAGGACCGCGCAGGGGCGGCTGGAGCGAATGGGGGCAGCCCTCGCGCCGGGGAAGGGGAGCCTGGGGCCGCCGCAGGAGCCGGCAAAGAAAACCACGAACGTCACGAATGAACGCGAATGACACGAATGGAAACGTATTAGAAGACCGGGATTCGGGGCATGGGGAAATGGGAAAGGCAAAGTCCAAACTTCAGGCAGCCAAGAATCCTTGGTCCAGCCGCGCCCCAACCAACCGGAGACATGGGGAGAGCGTGCGGACGCTCTCCCCAAACCCCTCTTCCCGGCCCACACCGCCCCCCACGGAGCGGGAAGGGCATGTCGCGCGACGATCGGGCGTTCCGTTGTTCTGGCGTGTGTGGGCCGGGGAAGGGGGTGCAGGGGGAACCGCCGACGGGTCCCCCGCGAACGGCCACCGTGTGCGCGACGTTTGGAATGCCGTTCCTTGGGAGTGGATCCCGTTTCCGCCTGACCACCGGCTACTGGGTACGGGCTCCTTTGGTGGCGGCCGGGAACCGGAGATTCGAGGCATCGCCGGGCCCTTTGTGGCTGAGTGTCTCGCTCCGAGCCGCTATTCCACCTTGCCGACTCGGATGTCGAGGTCGGCGCGGTTTTCCAGGCGGTCGCGGCGGCCGTCTTTGATCCAGAGGATCCGGTCGGACTTGTCGAGCATCTTGTGGTCGTGGGTGGCGGTGATGACGGTCACGCCGTGATCGTCGCAGAGGCGGCGGAGGGTGTTGATGATCTCCTCGCCGGTGTGGAGGTCGAGGTTGGCGGTGGGTTCGTCGGCGAGCATGATGGTGGGGTTCATGCTCAGCCCGCGGGCGATGGCGACGCGCTGCTGCTGCCCGCCGGAGAGTTCGTCGGGGCGATGGTTGAGCCGGTGAGCGAGCCCCACCTCGGTGAGGACCTCGCTGGCCCGCTCCTGGGCTTGGGCCATGGTCATGCCGGAAAACAGCAGGGGCAGCATCACGTTGCGCAGGGCCGTCAGGGACGGGATGAGGTTGAAGGCCTGGAAGATGTACCCGATGTGCTGGTTGCGGATGTAGGACAACTGGGTGCTGGTCTGCTTGGTCAGGTCGATGCCGGCGATGGCGACGGAGCCGGCGGTGGGTTTGTCCAGGGCGCCGATCATGTTGAAGAGGGTGCTCTTGCCCGAGCCGGAAGGGCCCATGACGGAGAGGTACTCGCCGCGGAGGATGTCGAGGTCGACGTCCCGCAGGGCGTAGATGTCCTGTCCGCCCATGCGGTACATCTTGGTCAGCCCGCGGCATTCGATGATTACTTCGCTCATTCGTCGCTCTCCGAACGGCAGTAGCCGGTAGCCAGCAGCCGGTAGCCGGTGGGCCTGTTTCCCGGCTACGGGCTACGGGCTACCGGCTACGTCTTTTCAGTACGGTATCTTGATAATGGCCTTGGCCAGGAAGTTGAAGCCGACGGCCAGGATGGTGACCAGGCCCATGCCGCAACTGAAACCGGCCATGATGACGGGGGTATATTGGCGGTACATGGCGCCCAGGCGGCGGTGGAAGTAGAACTCTCCGATGAGGGCGCCGATGAACTGGGGCACCAGGCCGTGCATCTGCCCCCCGATGCCGCGGATGAGCCCGTAGGTCATCATGACCGGGGCGCTGAGGGAGCTCATGAGAGCGAAGAGCAGCCCGCCGGTCAGCGTGCCGGTGCCGATCCAGGTCCAGTTGATGGCCTGGTTGAACTCGCTGAAGCGTCCGAGGGTGCTGGTGAGGATGACGGAGCTGTTGGCGGCCTGGAGTTCCCACATCTTCTCGGCGAAGGGGTACTCGGGCCCGGGGATGGCGGCCAGGCCCCAGATGAACTGGGCAAAGCCGATGCTGGCGACCAGGACGATGGGGACCAGGAGGATTTCGGCCTTCCAGAGGGACCAGAACTTGGTGCCGGTCAGTTCGCTGACTCGGTAGCCGGAGGCTCCGCCGCCGTAGTTGGCCATCGGGACGGGCAGGAACCAGATCTTCACGCCGCCGGTGTAGCCCGAGAGGATGAACGCGGCCTCGCGGATCATGGGGATCTCGACGCCCTGGCCTGCCAGGCCCTCCAGTCGGGCCGTCACGTAGCTGATCGCGGGAGTGTACAGGAAAGCGAAACAGAACAGCACGATCATCACGCCCGGGTGCCAGTCGATGAGGTATCCGCTCAGGAGGATGTAGATCATCGAGGTGGCGAAGTAGGTGGCGATGACGAAGGGGAAGGGGATGTCGCCTCGGCCCTTGGGGATGGCGGCGGTGGCGTCGACCTCCATGCGGATGGCCTGCTGTTTCTTGCGGAGGGCGGAGGCCGCCCGAAGGCTCCGGAATACCTGGACGATGCCCGCGATGGCGATGGCCAGCGAGACGCCGATGCCGAAGCTCATGTAGAAGTCGATGCCGGTATTGAAGCCGGTGGCGATGGTGTCCATGCCCTTGCGGTAGTTGGGCAGTTTGTGGAGCGGATAGAGCACGCAGGAGGACAGGACGATGGTGACGACCAGTCCGATCATGCTGCCCACGACGGCGGTGAAGGGCAGGACCATGCCGACGAGCACGTTGCCCAAGTCCAGGGACAGCCCGGTCGCGACGGCGGGGAGGATGGTTTCGGTCTTCGTCGTCCAGTCGACGAAGGGGATGGGGAAGATGGAGATGGGCTTGTCGAGCAGGGCGCCGGAGATAGCGGGCAGGGCGAGATAGACGGCCCCGAAGGCCAGCCCCATGATGCCGCCGACGCAGAAGATCCGCCACTTCCAGCCTTCCTTGGCGTCGTCGTGTCCGCGGGTGGATTCCTCGGACTGCTGTTCGGCCAGGGCGGTGATGCCCTGGGCGGCGACGGGGGCCATCGGGAAGGGGAGTTTCTCGATGTCGCGGGCGATGCGGAAGAGCCCGTACCCCAGGACCGTTCCGCTGAACCGTCCGATGATGGTGCTGAAGAGGACAATGCCGATGGCGGGCAGCCAGGCGGCGTTGAAGAAGCTGCGGGTGGCGAGCACTTCCGGGTCGGTGGGCGCCAGCCAGGGCACCTCGGCCAGGTGCTCGGCGATACCCATGCTGGTGACGGCCTCGCTCTGGACGTAGAACTGGTTCCAGAGCAGGCCGCTGAACGGGGTGCCCATGGCGGCCCCGGCCATGAAGAACAGCACGTAGAGCTCGGGGCGGCTGATGGTCTTGTGGGCGCGGCGGGCGACTTCGATGAAGAGGATGACGGTGACCCACTGGGCGGCCCCGCCGATGCCCTGCCCGGCCAGCAGGCCCATGTACATGGCGCCCGGGACCATCAGCAGGGCGATGAAGACCGACCCGGCCAGGGCCGTCCAGCTGAACCCGTCCTGGAACGTGGACGGGACGGTCATCAATGACCGGAATTCCTCGAGTTCCTTGTCCAGTCGCAATTCGCTCACGGAGTCTCTCCGATGGTCTTGGGGTTGACGTCCTCGACGCTGAGCTGATCCCAGGCCTCCAGGGTGCGGCGGCGGTATTGGTCCATGACTTCCGCCGTCAAGCTCCGCCAGATCAGCAGTTGCTTGCGGAGGTCGTTGATGAACACTCGCGTGCCTCTCCGCCAGTCGCCGTGGGCGCCGGTGCGCCGGTAGATCAGGATTCGCAGCTCGTCGATGCCTTCGATGTCGCTGGGCTGGGCCAGCAGGGCGAAGCCGTGGTTGACGCCCAGGTCAAAGGGCGCCAGGGCGACCTCCGCCCGGAAGCCGAGCATGTCGCTGCCTCCCTGGCGGAAGATGCGGCAACTGGTGGTGGCGAAGGCGCCCAGCGACGTGTCGGTGTAATTGTTGAAGTGCTCGTTCAGAAAACTGGCCACGCCCGTGATGTCATAGGTCGAGACCGTGAACGGGAAGATCAGGTCGTACAGGTCGCCCTCGGACCTGGGGATCTTCCAGTGCCGCTGGATGCCCGGGTTGGCCGACCGGCTGGCCTTCAGGGCCGGGTAGATCGTCGACACCAGCACCGTGCCCATCACGATCAGGATGGTGATGATGGCGTTGGTGGAGGAGTAGTTCATGGTGACGACGGGGAAGTGGAACACCTCGCCCAGCCAGCCCATCAGCCGTGCGACGATCTGGCCCAGGAGATAGCCTCCCATGCCGCCGACGACGGCGTAGACGCTGGCCTCGGCGAAGAACAGGCTGGCCACGTGGGGGGGGGCCAGCCCGAGGGAGCTGAAGGTGTAGATCTCCCGCTCGCGGTCGGAGACGCTGCCCAGCATCGTCGCGAACACGATCATGCCGCCCAGAATCACCGGGATCAGCAGGTCGCGCCATCCGCTGGCCTTGGCCAGGCTCGTCAGGATCAGGCGGTCGACCTTCGCGGTGGCCTTGTCGCCGACGTAGACGGGCAACTGGGTGACCTTGGCGGCCTGGTCGGCCAGGGCCTGCAGGTCCTCGCTCTTGTCGCTGTGCGGGTAGACGGTGATCGAGCGGAGGTGCCCGTTCATGTCCTGGGCGGCCTTGGCGGAGATCAGCACGACCTGGTCGACGTTGAAGTGGACGAACTGGGCGCTGCCGACGTCGGAGGCGTCGAAGGGGTTGTCCCGCTGCTCCTGGGGCTGGGCCACGGTACTCGAGGCCCCGTTGGCCTGGTAGTCCACGGGCATGATGTTCGCCCCGTCCAGTCCGGCGACGGCGGCCATCGCCGTCTTGACGATGCCCGCGAAGATGAACTGGCGGTCTCGCAGCAGCACGCAGGCCTTGCCGATGTCGCCGCGGGAGAGCCCCAGCTCCAGGCGGACGGCGTCGGTGAGGAAGATGCCGCCCGATTCGAGCAGGCTGACGTCGCCCTCGACGGCCTCGATGACGTCTCGTCCGCGCGGCTCGAGCCCGCCCTTGAGGTCCCGCGGGTCGATGCCGATGGCGGCGTCGATGCGGGTGACTTTGCCGGCCTGGGCGTCGGCGAGGAACATCTTCAGGCTGGTCCCGGCGGTGGCGGCGGCCTTGGCCTCGGCGGCCAGCGGGCTCACCCAGTACCGGGGCACGACGTCGGCGGACTCCTCGAACAGCCCGTCGAGGGTGTAGTAATGCCCGACGCCGATGGGGTTGAAGAGCTGGTGGCGGATCAGGATCCGCGGGGCGCCCGAGAGCGGGCCTTCCACCTGACGCCGGTTGCCGTAACTGCTCCCGAACGACGCGAACGTCAGGATCGTGAACGTCAGCAGGATGACCGTGATCGCCGTCAGCAGCGTCCGCAGCGGGCGCCGCCGCATGGTGGAAATGCCCATGTTGACGGCGGCCATCATCGTCCCCAACCGCGAAACGTCCGTGCTGTGCACCGTGGCGGCCAGCCCCTGCACCTTCTTGATCTCCACCTGCAGCTTCCGGAGCATGATGAAAATCACCAGCGAACTCAGCAGGATGATCGCGAAGGCCAGGAAGATGATGATCGGAGTCGCCGCCAGCTTGAACGCCGGGTTCACCAGGAACAACAACGCGAACGCCAGCAGGAAGAAGATCGTGAACCAGGCGATCTGGCGGTAAATGTGCGGCGAGCCCACCAGCAGCCGTTCCAGGGCGTAGGCGAACGGCACGGCCAGCAGCAACAGCAGCACGACGGCCGTCACCAGGTCGTTCAAGACCGCCATCAGCGGGAAGTATGCCCCGCGAGAAATCTGGGCCGAGGCCACCTCCGTGCCCTGAATGCGGTTGACGCTCCAGCGGTCGGCGTTACGTTGGGCGGCGTCATGGAGGTCCTTGGCCTGCCCGTGCAGCTCCCAGAGGGACTCCTGGTTGATGTGGTTGTCCTTCTGGAGGGTCAGGCGGTACTCGTCCATGGCCAGCAGGTCGTGGGCGGTCAGTTGCGTCAGGACGGGGTGCTCGAAGGGGTCGCCGATGGGGATGCCGCGCCCCTGGTGCTCGCTCTTGGTGGGTTCGTTGTTGAGGGCGGCCACGCCGGCGCGGTTGAAAAGCTTCAGCGTCTTCTCCTCCGGCGGGGCGAACAGGGAAATGACGTTGCCGACCTCCAGGAGCAGACTCCGGTTGGCCAGGAAGGCCGACGTCGACAGCCCCTTCATGGCCAGCGTCTTCTGGGAAACGGGCTCGAAGCCGTAGCTGACGAACGTCTTCTGGCGCGTGCGGACGAGGGTGACGGTGGCATTGCCCAACCCCTGGGCGCAGGATTCCTGGGAACTGATGCCGGCAATGAGCCCCCGGTCGTCGAACGCGGTGGCCAAGATCGCCGGCGCGCCGTACGCGCCCGAGGCCCCGGCCAACTCGACGATGCCGTTGGCGTCGCTCATCAGGATCAGGGCCGACTCGTAGCCCGGCGGCGTCAGCTCGGGCGTGGCGGTCAGGCCCATCAGCCCGTTGCCGGCCGCACTCGCCGGAGCCAGGGCCACAGGGCAATGACGCACGGGCATGCGCCGCATCGCGCCTGCGGCGGCGCTTTCCTGTATGGTCGGCCCGTTCATGCCGTTGCTCTTCCATTCCATTTCGCTGTAGTCGGCCCCGGTGCGGAGCGTGCTAGACTGGCTGATGCCCCGGTTGTCGGCGAGGTCGCGGAGGAAGACGGCCAGTTCGCCCGTCTGGGCGATCAGGTTGTCCGTGCCCAGCGTCTGGGGCACGTCGACGACCTGCCCCTGGCGGGGCATGGGGTCCATCACGGTCTGGGCGGAGAGGTTGTACAGCCCGAACGCCCGTGCGACGGCCCCGCTGTCGACGGTCTTGCCGGGGGAGAAGAGCCTCCCGTCGGCTCCGAAGATCGGCGAGATCGCCCGCGGGTCGAAGTTCGCCACGCGCATCCCCAGCCGTTCCTGCACGTCCTTGACGTTCTTGAACACCGAGTTGTACTTGGCGACGACGTCGTCGCCGAGGCCTTCGGAGTCGTCCCCGTGAATGAACGTCCACCGCCGCCGCGCGTCGCCCAGGTTCACGCTGACGTGCAGGACGATGTTGTTGGCCTCGGCGCCGATGGCCTTGCGGAGGGCCTGGTTGGCCTCCGTCCAGGGGACCAGCTCGCCCTGGATCACCGCGTGGCGGTCCCGGCAGAGCGTCCGGGCGTAGCCGACCAGCCAGCGGAACTTCCGCGGCACGTGCTCCCTCAAGATCGCCAACTGCAGTTGCCGCAGGATCGACTCGCGGTCAGAGCGGATCATCCCGGGTTTTTCGGCGGCTTCGTCGTCGGTGTGCCCCAGGTCGCGGAAGAGCTTCTCCACCGCCCCCGCGTCGTCAATGCTCGTCGCGGCGACGCGTTCGGCCATGACCTTCAGGGCCTCGTCCGAGCCCTTCGTGACCTTGGAGTACACGACGGCCTTCTGGGCGAACTCCTCGATCGCCGCCAGTTCCTCCGGCGTGGAGGCCCCGTTCTTCTCGTGGATGACGCGCTGGACGCAGTTCCACAGCAGGTCCATCGTGCGGAGCCGCTCCACGCGCGGGGCGAGGGCGCGAACGTCGGCCTCGGCGTCGGCGATGCGGCGGCGAAGCGCGGGGGCGTCCGGGGCGTTCGCGGCGCCGGCGAGCTGCTTGCGAAGCTCCCCCAGGGCGTCGACGGCCTTCTTCAGCTCCAGCCGGGCCGGGCGAAGTTCCGTCAGGGCGTCCCCGTCGAACCGGACGGCCTCGTTGGTGAGCATGGGAATGGCCTGCTCGTAGGCCTCGGAGAACTCGCCCTGGTGCTCGTCGGCGGCGTAGGCCCTGTGGTGGGCCAGCAGGGCCTCGTCGCTGCCCTCCCGCAACGCCGGGGCGAAGGGCCCCATCCGCGTCCAGGCCTTGCCCTCGTACCGGGCCTTCTTGGCGTTGCTGGTGAACAGGTCGTCCTGGTCGAAGATGGCGATGGCCGCGTCGAGGAAGCTCCATTCCTTCTTGAGGTCGGTGAGCCTCTCGTCATGCGACTTCTTGCCGATGTTGTTGTACCGGCGGAAGAGCTCGGCGTAGAAGTTCCTGGCGCCCTGGTGGGTGGCGGCCTGGGCGTCGAAGAAACAGAAGATCAGGTCCCGCAGGGGGCGGTTGGAGGCCATCCGCTCGGCCAGTTGCAGCAGGGCCGCCACGTTCGCCGCGTCCCGCGCGCCCACCGAAAGGGCCGGCACGTCGCACAACGCGTCCAGCGGGGCCGCCAGCACGATCGCTTCATGCGACTTCGTGAAGTCCGGGGCTGTGCCCCGAAGCACCGCCACCACGTTCCTCGCCCGCAGGCGCTCCCAGCGGCAGGCGGCCAGGAGCTTCACCTTGTGCCCGGGTCGCCCCGTCGCCGGCGCCGAGGCCGCCGCCTCCGCCAGAACCGGCGCCGAGGCCGGTCGCGTGGCCGGCGAGGACGTCGGCGACGAGGCCGCCGTCGGGGCGGGCTTCGCCGCGATGAGCGGGAGCAGAACCTTGTTGGCCACCTCCGCCGTGACGTAGAAGCGGGGCAGGTTCGCCGGCACGTTGACGTGATGGAACGTGTTGGTCAGCGGCGTCGGGTCGCTCTGCCCGATGAAGATCACCGCCCGAGCGCCGAACGCGAACGCGTCCAGCCATCGATTGCCCGAGTCGGCGTTCAACAGAACGATCTTGTCCTTGGGGTTGTTGTGCCCGTACTCGGCGGCCGTGCCCGAGCCGGCGTAGACCAGCTCGGCCTCGATGCCCTCCTCCGGCGTGATGGAGGCCTGGAGCAGGTTGTGCCGCATCGGGTAGAGGGCATCGCGACCGGCCTGGCCCTCGATGAGCTTGCCGTCGACGTAGAGCCGGCACTGGGTGTAGACCGGGGCGACGACGGGGAATTCCTGGGTGTAGATTTCCAGCCCCTTGCCCCCGGCGGCCTGGAGGCGGCGGTTGAGCTGCTCCAGGACGCCCAGGACGTACTTTCCGGCGGCCCGGCTGCCCGGGCCCGGGTCTTCGTTGCCTTCGTCGGCGACGACCTGGCGGGCGATCAGTTCGCCGCCGAGTTCCTCGGTGATCGTCTTGGTGCGCCCGAACCCGGCCAGGCGGTGCGAGCCCGTCAGGGCCTTCAGGTCGTACAGGAACGACGCGTCGCCGGCCGTCTCGGGCCGGCCCGTCGGCACGACCGCCGCCGGACGGCTGGCAGGCCGCGACCCGGGCCGCGAAGACGTCGCGGGCCGGCTTCCCGTGGCCGGGCGGCTCTCCGCCGTCGGGCGGCTTTCCGCGGCCGGCTGGCTGGTCGCCGCCGGCTGGCTGGTCGGCAGCCGCGTCGCCTTGGACTTCTCGGGCGGGGCGGACTTCGAACAGCCCGACCACGACAGCAACGCCGCCGCCAACACCGCCGATACCCACGGCAGCGACCTATTCATTCTCGCGACCTCCTATCGAACCGGTCTGCACGACGACCTGGCTTCGCTCGGCCAGCCGCTCGACCTGCCCGTCCCGGATCCACAGGATCCGGTCGGCCTTGTTGATCAGCCGATGATCGTGCGTGGCGCAGATGATCGTCACGCCGCGCTCCTTGTTGAGCTTCTGCAACACGTCGTGGATCTCCGCCCCCGTCCGAAGGTCCAG
This sequence comes from Planctomycetota bacterium, assembly GCA_026693065.1. Taxonomy (GTDB): domain Bacteria; phylum Planctomycetota; class Phycisphaerae; order SM23-33; family SM23-33; genus JAPLNA01. Next base: position 16,799 of record JAPLNA010000231.1, on the reverse strand, counting down.
GTTCCCCGTCGGCTCGTCGCACAGCAGCACGGAGGGGCGGTTGGCCATCGAGCGGGCGATCGCCGTCCGCTGCTGCTGCCCGCCCGACATTTCGATGGGCTTGTGGAACCACCGCTCGGCCAGCCCCACCAGTTGCAAAAGCTCCATCCCGCGCTGGCGGGCGTCGTCCCCCGTCACCCCCGCGAACGCCATCGGAACCGTGATGTTCTCCAGGCACGTCATGTACTGAACCAGATTGTACGTCTGGAATATGTACCCGATCTTCCGGCACCGAAGGAACGCCAGTTCAATCGCGTTGAGCTGGGCGACGTCCACCTCGTCGATGAACACCTTCCCGCTCGTGGGGCAGTCCAGCCCGCCGACCATGTTGAAGAACGTGCTCTTGCCCGAACCGGAGGGCCCCAGAATGCACAGGAACTCGCCTCGGTAAATCTCCACGTCGATCCCACGCAACGCGTGCGTCGTGACCTCGCCCATCGCGTACGACTTCTTCAGGTCGCGCGTGCGGATGATCACCGCCCGTTCGTCCGGGCCCGTGGGTTTCGCTTCGCCGGCTGTGCTGGTCGTGTCTGTCATGGTCGTTCCCGGCTCGGAGTTACTCGATCCGCATGGCCTCCATCGGCGCCAGCCTCGCGGCCACCCAGGCCGGATACACCGCCGCCAACGCCGATATCACCACGCCCGCCACCAGCGAAATGCCCGCCGCCGCCGCCACCTCGCCGCCGGGGTAATTGGCCATCGCGATCCATCCGTACGAGCCCATTCCCCGCAGCGTGCCCAGCAGCAGCCCCAGCACCGTGCCGCAGGCGCCCCCGGCGATGCCCTGGATGCAGCTCTCCAGCACGAAGTTCAGCATGATGAACCGGTCGGTGGCCCCCAGGCACTTCATCGTCGCGATCTCCCGGAACCGCTCCGTTACGCTCATCAGCATCGCGTTGGCGATCCCCACCACGCACACCATGAAGCTCACCACCAGCAGCCACACCGTCCGCCCCGAAAAGCCCCATTGCGAGCTCTCGGCGACGTTGGCCAGCACGCCGGCCTCGATGTCGCTCAGGTGCTTCTCTCGCACCCAGTACTCCGCCACCGCCTGCACCCGCGACGGCGAGAGCTTCAGCGGACGCATCCCGGTGAGTTTGTCCAGATACCCCCGCAGCCGCCGCCCGCCGTCCATCGTCGAGGCGTACTCCAGCAGGCGTCCCTTCGTCAGGCTCCGGGCCCAGGCCTCGTCGCTCATCGTCTTGCGACCGCGGGAGTCCTTCGCCGGCTGGATCTGACGCGAGAGCCACTCCCGAATCGCCGGCACGTCCAGCAACGCCGCGATCTTCTCGCTGGCCCGAACCAACGCGATCTGCCGGCGGATGATCTCGATCGTCTCGATCGTGATCTCCCGCTCCACCCCCGCCGCCGCCATCGCCTTCGTCAACGCCTTCGTGTCCAGCTTGGCCAGGTCCGGCTCGTCCGCCCCGCGGGTGTGCAGGGCCTTCTGGACGGCCTGGAAAATCTCCCCCCGTCCCGCCCGAATCTTGTTCCGAAGAACTTCCGTCTCGTTCCACTGCGCCAGGAACTGGGCGAACCCCTCGGCCGGCTTGGCGTCGGGGAACTTGTGGTCCTTGTCCACCGCCGCCAGCTTCGCCAGGAACGCCGCCAACGCGCCCTCCTTGCTCAGCCCGGCCAGCCATTCCTGCGTCAGCTTGCCTTCCCGCAGCAGTTCCTCGCGTCTTTCGGCCGGCAGGACGTCGAAGAAGTCCACGTACTTCTTCTCCTGCCTCGCCACCGGCGCCAACTGCTTCACCTGCTCCGGGCTCAACTGCCCCAGCAGGGCGATCTCGGCGGCCGTCTCGGGGTTCGTCGTCGTCTCCGCCAGCGTCATCGCCAGGTCGGCCTCGGCCACCGGCAGCGCCGCGGCTGCCGCGTCCTGAATCCCCGCGTCCGACAGGTGCGGATCGGCCAGCCCCGCCGTCTTGTCCGTCTCGGCCACGAACCACGCCGCCCCGCGCCCCGTCGCCAGTTTGCCGCTGGTCGACGTCGGTGGGTTCGGGCCCGACATGCTCGGCGAAATTCGCCTTGACCGCCGCCGCCCGGCTCACGTCGTCGATCTGCTCGGCGTCGTTGCTTAGGTCCGCCCGGTCACGCACGATCTCCATCTGCGCCGTGCTGGCGTGGAACCCGCACTTGGCCAGTTGCGTCGCCAGAAGCCCCGGGTCGGCCGTCGCGAGCACGTCCTTGGGTTGGCGGCCCTTGAGCACCGTCCGCCGCGCCTCCGCCAGAGGCCCGCGGTTGCCCGCCACCACCGCCGCCCGAGACCCCGACGTCGACCCCCAGTCCGTCAGGAACGACTGGAAGTCCTCTTCCGCCGTCCGCTTGCTGCCCCGAACCGACGGCAGCGGCTTCTTCAATCGCTCCACCCCGGCCGTGAACGCGGGCCAGTTCTCCGGCCCCGACAGCCATCGGTACAGGTCCGCCCCCTGGGCCTCCTTCACCAGCCCCCGACGCTCCGACTCCGTCAGCGTCTTCGTGAAATACCGGTCGTACTCGCCCTGGCGCACCGCCACCCCCGTCAGGGCCGAAAGCTGTTCGTCGTTCAGCCGCCCCCAGTCCTTGAAGTTCGCGATGATCTGCGAGTCGATCTCCCCCCGCCGCCCCTGCGACGCCACCGCCAGGTCGCTGGTCAGTTGCTCTTCCGTCAGCTCCCCGCCCAGCCGCCCCACCCAGAACAGCATCGCCTCGCGGGGGAGCGTCTCTTTCCGCACCGCCTCGCCCACCCGCCGACCGATCAGGCTCTCCGACACCATCGTCATCAGGAACGCCACCGCCAGAGCGATGATCCCCACCGTGATCGCCGCCCGGAACAGCCGATACCGAACGCCGCTGAGTACCAGCTCCACGCATCGTCTCAGCGGCAGGCGAACCTGCTCTCGTACCTCGACTGCCTTCATGGCTTCCCAGCTTTCTGTTCCAGGCCGACCACGGCGATCACTCCACGCTCCGTCAGCATCCGCAAAAACTGCGTCACCGACAACTGCGACTCCCGAAACGTCAACTTGTGATCCGCGGCGAACTTCTCGATGACCTTCTCCACGCTCCGGCGACCGTCGCAGAGTTGTAACACGGCCGTCCCGAGCTTGTCCAGTTCAATCCTCCGATACCCCGAAAACGGCAGTATCCAACTGATCGGCGGCACCAGATACCGCGGCCGCGGGATCGGCACCTCCACCAACGTCCCGCCCGCCGGCGCGGGCGTCTGCCTGGCGGCCTGATTGACCATCGGCAGGGCCGCCAGAAACTGGCCCGTCGTGATCCGCGGCTGGGGTCCCTTGGCACTCATACCGGCGAACCCTCCCGCGCCCCGGCCGGGGCGTCTGCCCCGCACCCCTTGCCCGGCCAACCCGCCCCGCAACAACCCACCCGCAGCGACTCGGGCAGGCTCAACTCCGCATCCCGCCGACGCTGGCGGCAGACGATATGATACACCCGCTCCTCCACCGGGCACAGCCACGCCACGTCCAGCCGGTACTGCTTCCACCCCCGCCAGTTCGCCCACGCGTTCAATTCCTGCTCGCTCAGCACCATCTCCCCCCGGTGCCCGTTCACCTCGCACGGCTCCTGGCGCAGCTTGTCCGCCAACGCCGGCGCCTGCCCGGCCACCCAATCCCGCAGCGGCCCATCCAACCAATACTTCGGCATCGCCAGCCGCGACAGGCTCACCGTCGCATCCTTCTCCCCCTTTTTCCCCCTGTCCCTCTTCTCCCCATCCTCCCGGCCGCCCTCACCCGCCTGGGCAGGGGGGGCCGTCCGGGCCACTCGGGAGAAAACCCACTCGATCTTCCCCACCGGCGCCTTCATCTCCACCATGTCATACTCCCGCCCGAGCTCCACCTCCATCCCCATCGCCCGCCACAGCCGCGTCCCCTTCCTCCCCTCCGGCCGCATCCCCATCAGTATCCGCCTCTCCAATTCCACATCCCGTCCCGTCGGCCAGACCATCGTCGCCTCCACCAACATTCTTCCCTTTTTCCCCTCTTCCCCTTTCTCCCCCTTTTCGCCCTTAGCCTTGCCCCTACTCCCCATCCCCTCCGTCCCCTCGCCGATGTCAAACCCCCGGGCCGTCCGAACCACCACCCCGCGATCCTTCCCCTTCCCCTGTCCCGATCCTTCAGCCTGTTTCTGGCACGCCTCTTGGTACGCCTCCTGATAAAAACCTTGCCAGCCGTCCGGCAGGCCGGTCATATCCCGCCCCGCCACCTTCAGGTCCTGCGCCGCCTTGCGATGTTTCTCCATCAGGATCTCGATCTTCGGCTCGCTCGCCAGTTCCCGCCACCTGACCTCCAGCCTCTGAAACTCCCGATCCGCAAACGTGCACTTCCTCCCCAGCCCCGGCTCTTCCTCCGGTCCCGACGCCACCGCCAGCTCCCACCCAGCCGGGTGGCGTATCTCCATCCCCCGCCAACATGTCATCTGAAACTCCATCATCCAGCCTCGCCTTTTCATCGCCAACGCGTCTCGTCCAGCCCAACGCTTTTCCCCCGGCCTTCATTTCCACCAAATCCGGCCGTTTCGTTCCTTTGTCATGTGGGTTGAGCAGCCAGGGGCGCGAACCGATTACCAAACCCCGGCCCCGATTATCGCCCCTGGCTTCGACGGACCCGCCCGATCAACGCAAGGTCCGCCGAATCTCCTCGAAGTCCCTTCCCTTGGGCATCACGAACAAGCACCGCCCACCACTCCGGGCCTCCCAGAGATCGCCCAGAGCCCGCTTCTCCATCGAGTCGTCGTTGCTCCAGTCTTTCTCTGCCTTGTATTCCACGACCAGAATTCGGCCGTCTTTGAGCTTGGCGACAAAATCCGGGTAGAACTTATCGCTGCTGGTCTGGAGCCAGAAGGCGTATTGGTCGCGCGTCAGATTGCGAACCCAGAAGTCCACCTCTGGAAGGGCGTCAATGAAGGCCGCGCATTCCGCCTCTTCTCCGTTCATGTCCGCGGGCCGTTCGTAGTAGTGGTGATTGAATTCCACTGTCCCCTGATAGATCGCCGGGGCTGGGTACTGGTTCAGCGGGAACGTGAAGCATACCTCAGGGCTGACCTCCACCGGCGTCGGGCAACCGGGAAGGAGCATCTGGGCGTACGCTGCCCGAGTCGCCGCCCTCCGCAACCCCGATATCTTCTCCGCCACGGCATCCCGCAGCCGGAACCGATTGGCCGCCAGTTCTTCCAACGCCATTCCGCGTTTGGCCGTCAGTTCGGCGACGGCCTTCTTCATGAACAGCCCGGCCTCCGTCTGCGTCACGTCCGGGTGCGGTATCGCCCGGTCAAGCCACAAGGCCAGCTCCGTTTCCGTCCGCGGCGCGTGAGAGTCCAGGAAAGACAACTGCCTGTGCAAGTCGTCGGTGAAACTCCGCCAGGTGAGCTTCCTGTCCTGCCCGACGTCGATCTGCGCCCCCGTCTGTGGCCCTTCGGAAAGGGTGAATTCCTCTTCCGTCAGCAGCGCATCGCAGGCCGCCAGAGACCAGAACCCCTCCCGGAACTGGTCCTCGAACATCTGCAACTGTTTGCCTTCCCGCACGGCCAGCGCGGGCACGGAAAACCGTTCGCCCATCGCGGCCGGCCAGGCGTCTTCCCCGCGACTCTTGCGGGCCAATCGCACAACGGCCTTCTTCTCCTCTTCCCCGGCGGCCTTCTCCTGCCACTCCGCCTCATCCTGCCGCGAAATCGCCGGCCCGGTGTACGTCAGCAGCGTCGCCGTCATTTCCCCGCCGCCCGTCTCGATAACCGCTCTCGCCGGGGCTGTGCGCAAGTGCTCCCGGACCTTCTCCGGAACAGCGGCCATCGTCGGCGCGGCCGAGAGGACCTCCGAAACCGGATGCAACAACGGCAAGTTCATCGGCAAGGGGAGAACCGCCTGCGGCTTGATGTTTGCCCTCGCCTCGAACGGGTTGAACCCGCTCTCGACCAGCGCATCCGTCAGGGCGTTGGCGGCCTCCACAAAACTCGCCGACGTCACAAACGCATACGCGTGGTTCAAGTCGTCGTGCTTCTTCCTGTGCGCATGCGGCATCCGCAGCACCCGCCCCATGACCTGCTCGACGGCCGTCTTGCTGCTCAGGTTCGCCACGCTGCACAAAATGTACGCGAACGGGCAATCCCACCCCTCCCGCAACTTGTCCACCGTGATGATGAACCGCACCGGGCACCCGGCCGCCAGCACGTCCAGGCCCTCCAGGTCGTTCACCCCCCCGGTAGCCACCGCGATTTGCTCTTCCGGTATGCCGAAATCCTCCCGTAGCGACTTCTTCAACAGGTCGAAGGTGATGTTCCCCTCGCCTTTCCGCTGGGCCTGGAGAAGCACGATCGGGCGAATATACTCCCCCGTCTGGCTTGCTTCCTCGACCGCCGCCTTCTCCAAAGCCCCCTGCATCGCCAGGGCTTCCTGCACCGCCTCTTTCCACTGCGGCCGCGTGTGCAGCCGCACCGGAAGCTTGATCATCTCCTCGGCCTTCAACTCCGCCGCCGATACGCTCGTCAACACGTTGCTGTCGGCCGCCGGCGTGGCCGTGAACTCGATAATGCAGGATGGATTGAACCTCGCCAGCGTCTCGAACGACAACCCCGTCCGCGCGTTGTGCGCCTCGTCCACGATCACTACCGGCCGGTGGAGCTTGAACACGTTGGCCAGGCTGAACGCGACCTTCCCCGCCTCCGTCTTGTCGAGCATCTCCACCTGGCCCGGCTGGAGGTTCTCGAAATGCCCCATCAGATACCCGTTGTCTTCCGTGTAGACCTTCCGCCCTTCCTTGTCCCCCACGCGCGGGGCCTGGATCGTCGAAACCACCACCACGGTATCCCCCGACAAATCCGCCGGCTTGAGCGATGTAATCGCCGCCGAAAGGTCCAGGATCGTCACGCTGCCCCCGAACGCCGCATCCAGCGCCTGCCGGTATGGGTGCCTCCTGTCCCTGAGAGCGTCGGCCGTCTGGCTGACGATCTGCGTCGTCGGCGCCAGCCAGAACACCAGACACCGTTCCCTTCGCAAATACTCCTTGCACGCCACGGCCACGGCATGGCTGGCCATCACCGTCTTTCCCCCGCCCGTGGGCACCCGCAGGCACACATACGGCAATCCGGGCAACTCCTTCACCGGCTGGAAGGCCCCGCGCCCGTCCTTGTCCTCGAAGGCCGTCTTCTCGGGCCTCTCGGTCGCCCCCCGCAACGCGACAACCCGCCGGAAATATCCGGCCAGTTCATCCAGGCACCGACGCTGGTATTCTTTCAGTTGGAACATCCATGCTCCTCAACCGACGGATCGTAGGGGACTTTCATGTTCGGTCCAAAGTGTGCCAATCAAGACTTCACCCGTCTGCAATGGATTCTACCCGTGACATGGGGAGTTGGCCAGTGCGGAGGGCACCACGCCAGCGATCTTGACGCCCGGATGCCCCGGCCGTACGATCTTGCCATGGGAACATTCCGGATAGCCTCCGACTCCCCATGGGTATCGGCCGCGGCCTGCCGCCCCATCGGTCGCCGCCCCAGCGAAGGGAAGGAATCATGACGAAGGACATGGAGACGTCGCCCGGCGGGCATGTGTCGCCTTTCGAACGGATCAAACGCACCAATGAAGCGGGCATTGAATTCTGGTCGAGCCGCGAGTTTGCCGGCGTCCTGGGCTACGGGGACTACCGGAATTTCGACGCGGTAATCGAGAAGGCCAAACTGTCCTGTTTCAACAGTGGACACCGCCTCGAAGACCATTTCGTTGACGTCACCGAAATGGTCGCCATCGGCAGCGGCGCGGAGCGGCCGGTGAAGACCGTTCTTCTGTCCCGGTATGCCTGCTACCTGGCCATTCAGAACGCCGATCCAAAGAAAGAAATCGTCGCGCACGGCCAAACGTATTTCGCCATCCAGACGCGGCGACAGGAACTGGAGGATGAGGCCATCGAAGACGAGCGGCGGGTTCTGTTGCGAGAAGAGATGCGCCGCCATAACGTTCAACTGGCCGACGCGGCCAGGAACGCGGGCGTCGTCGAACCCATCGACTACGCCGTCTTTCAGAATCACGGGTATATGGGGCTCTACGGCGGGCTGAAACAGGAAGACATCCACCGGCGGAAAGGCCTGAAGAAGACCCAGAAGATTCTGGATCACATGGGCAGCACCGAATTGGCGGCGAACCTGTTTCGCGCAACCCAGGCCGAGGAAAAACTCCGCCGCGACCAGGTAAAGGGCAAACACGCCGCCAACCGCACCCATCGCGAAGTGGGCGCGAAAGTCCGTCAAACCATCCGGGAACTCGGCGGCACGATGCCCGAAGAATTGCCCGTCGTGGAAAGCATCAAGAAGATCGAAACCAAACAAAACAAACGCCTGGGCAAAACCCAGCCCCCGCCGACAAAGAAACCCGACCACCCGACCCCCTGACCCTGCCTGCCTCGACCTCGCCCAGGGGCCGATGGGCGTATTCTTTCAATTGGAACATCCATGCTCCTCACCCGACGACCTGGAACTCGACGCTCCGGGCGTCCGTCACCCGCCGCGAGGCGTCCAGCACCTCCAACCCCACCAGGTTGCCTTCGGCGTCATAATCCAGGATCACGCCCGGCTTCTGTTCGTCGCTCTCGGCCACAGGGCCGGGCTTGAACCGCATCGTCAGCGTGTCGGTCGACGGATCGTATGTGACTTTCATGTTCGGCTCCGATATTTGTCCATCTTGCTCGTTCGGTACACGGTGACGATCTCGGCGGGCTTCCGGTCAATGTCCACGAACACGCGAAGCAGGTACTTCCGCCCGGCCGCCTCAATCTCGCCCTGCGCTACCACGCGCCCAGGCCGCACCTCCAGCACGCCCTCCGGCGTATCCAGCACGGCCCGGACCTGTCCGGCCTCGATCTGCCGCTCGATCATCTGTTCCATCGCATGCGACGAAAAGATCGCCGCCCGCAACGCCTCGGGTTGGACCGGTGACTGGGCCATGTCAACTCATTCTAATCCCGCAAGGGATGTCATGGAACGTGGATTCTTCTGACACGGTGTGTCCGCCTTGTTTAATGGATCGTTGCGGCAATCCGATTCTTCAGCCTCTCCCGAAGTTCTTCCGGCGTTTCGTAGACAATGTGGTTGTATTGCCGGGTGTCAAAGTGAACTTGGTCAATCTGATCCTTTCGGATCGTCCAGATAACCGGAATCCCCAGCCCAAGCGCCAACCCAGCTTCGAAATAAACCCCACCACGCGCCCGAACCTTATCCGGGCAACTTTGGTTGTGTTCGCATCCCGGGCAGTTCTTGCAGCACCCAGCCGTGAAGTCGGCCACAACAAACCGGCTCTTTCGTATCTCGGCGACGATTTCATCGCAGATCTTATTGATGTGCTCAACGCCATCGATCCTCTTGCACTCAAACCCTGCGTCGTTCACCCCTGGCACAATCCCCTGGTTGAAGAACCCCTCCATTTCGGGAGAGAACCACATGGCAACGAATCCTTGCTTGGACTCCCGGGCAATACTGTTCAGCGATTCAACCTTCTCCCATCCTTTGGGTAGCAAGGTGATATACATGGAGTTCGGAGGGACAGTTTCCTCAAACTGCAGCAGGCCCATATCCTTCATGCATCGAAGCTGCACCCGCATGAACTCTGCCGGGCAAAACAAGACATAGGGCATGTCTGCGGCCTCGTAATGAACGCTGCCCATCGGGTGGTCTGGTTTTCGAGAGAGATTCAGCAAAGCGCGGTCAATTACTTCGGTGGCCCTTGGGAACTGGGACGCCAACTCGTTTATCTGCCACCAGGTCTTAAGCAATCGGTGAACTGTGTCCTCTCCAGGCACAGTTGCCCTACTAAAGATGCCGACAGGGCCGGGGCCGTGCCTAATTACCCTTTCTCGGATAAGTGAACACACCCGGAACCGGATGTCGTTCTTCGCCTCACGCAACGCCTCCCTGGTTTCCCAGTCAATCAGGTATTTCCCACACTTTGGACAGACAAAGAAGGCGAGGCTATCGAAGCATCCTTCCCGAGCCATGAAAGGGTTTTGGTAGAAGGACGGCGTACCACAAAGGTCGCATGGAGCATTAGGTTGACCCATCTGTCTATCCCGTCCGATTCACTGGGTTTCTATTTCATAGGGGACTTGCCTGAAAACGATGTCTTGCCGCGATAGGCGTCCTGAGCCCAGCCGGGTACCTTCGCCATATACGATCTTCGGCCCGTCGTGGGCGGGGAGCCCTTCGAGGACGCGGGCCGTCAGGACGTTTCCGCCGTCAGGGCGTTTGTCGCCGAGGACGCCGTTGAAGAGGAGGTAGTAGGCCGTGCCGTTGCAGACGCCGATGAGGGGGGTCTTGCCGGTTGGGCGCTTGGGGATGGGCTCGCCGGTCTCGGTGAAGAAGACATGGGCCGCCAGGTCGGCGAACCGTACCTCGGGATGAATCTGGCCGTTCTCATCGAAGATCGGATGCGACAACCGGCAGAACCGGAATCCGCCGCCGATAGGTGGCACTTCCGTGCCTTCCAGGTCCTGATACCCCTCGAGTGCGCGGCGAAGTCGTTTTGCGGTAACGTTCTCGGCAATCTGCGGGTCCATCTCCACCGACACCACGCGACGAGTGCCGCCATCCGCAAGGTTAAGGGCCATCGCGGCATGGGCGGTTGTTCCAGAACCCGCGAAGGAGTCAAGAATCAGGGCGTCCTTCGGACAAGCGATGTCCAGAAGTCGGGTAATCAGGTCCAAAGATTTGGGGAAGGCGAATAACCGTTCGCCAAGGATTTGGTCAACTTCATCGGCCCCTGTTTGCCCACGAATCTCCGTCCAAAACGAAGAAACTGGCATTCGCTCGCTCGTTTCCGAAAGGTACCGTTTCTTTCTGGGCTTGCCCCTTTTGGGATTCGGCGGCCACCAGACTCTCTTTTCGGAAAGCAGCGAGTTGAACCCGGCCTGATCGGTGATCCAGCCTCTTGCCGGATCGGGTTCCCAAGAATCCCCGGTGGCCGGGTTTTCGATTCTGTAATGGAGATTGGGCCTGTCGTCGGTTGCCGCTTTTCCGGTGAGAGGATCGGTCACGTAGGGGCCACGGGGATCATTGTCGGGATTCTTGAAGTCAGACCTATCGATCACCCTGCCCACAAGGGGGCCGCCTTTGGAATAGACGAGAACATACTCGTGATCCGTCGAAAGCCGTGATTTCACGCGATTATCTGTATTCCGCATCTTCCAACAAATTGTGCCAACGCACCTTTGCCGGCCAAACAGTTCGTCGAGTATCAGTTTCAAGGGGTAAAGCTCATTCTCGTCGATACTGCAAAGGAAGACGCCATCCTCGGAAAGCATTTCTCGCAGGAGGGAGAGTCTCGGATACATCATGCAGAGCCACTTGTCGTGACGGGAGAGGTCTTCGGCCTCGCCGCCGACGACCTTACCGAGCCAGGCCTTGATTTCGGGGCTGTTGACGTTGTCGTTGTAGACCCAGTTCTCGTTGCCGGTGTTGTAGGGCGGGTCGATGTAGATGCACTTGACCTGGCCGGCGTAGTAGGGCAGGAGGGCTTTGAGGGCGAGGAGGTTGTCGCCCTGCACCAGGAGGTTGCCGCTGCCCGGGTCGCCCACGGAGAGTTTCTCGTCGCACCGCAGCAGGTGATACGGCACCTGGCGGTGGTGGTCCACCACGGCGTCCTTGCCGATCCAGTTGAGAGTAGGCATGCCCAAAGCCTACCCTGACCCCGCCCCAGCGTCAACGCCATTGCGGGCATTTGGCCTGGCGGGCTTTGGCAGAAGTTTCTGGCAGGTATTGTGGTGCGGGCCTCTGGCCTGCATGAGCAGGGGGCTGGGATGCAGGCAATGCAGGCAAGATGCCTGCACCACAAGGAGCCCCGGCAGCCGGCTGAAGGTTCCGCCACACCCCTTGGCCCCTCGCACGATTACCTATTTCGGCGGAACGTGGTTGCGGCCGGCCGAAAACCACGCCACTCGGCCCCGGAGGCGCGAATCGGAGTGACCCCAACGGGTTCGATTCCCGTTTGGGTCATGATGCCCCCCGAGAAAACATCACTAATATGGTGATGTATTGCATTGTCAACCCATGGCGGGGCAAGGGGTTAGGGGTGGTCGGGGCGGAGTTCCGAGTTCTCCGAGTGCGCAGGCGAAAAAATTCTGAAAATAAATCGGCGCGCCGATTGCCAATTGCTCCGCCGAAGGCGGACCGATTGAAGAGGGACAGGGGAATTGCCGACTCACGACTCACGACTCACGATTCCCGACTCACGCTATCCGAAACTGGCTACTGGCTACAGGCTACCGGCTACTTCCGGCACGCCGTGCCGGGCTACCACTGACAACGGAGGTGCAACCATGGTTGGAATGAAGCACAGGTACGATGACGAGCGGCTGGTGGAGTTGATCGTGGAGAAGCGGCATACGCACGCGCAGATCGCCGAGATGCTGGGCGTCAGCGAGTCTCTGGTGAAGAAGATCTCGTGCGGGCTGCGACGGCCGGACTTGCAGAGGAGGATGTGGGACGCCGAGAACGGGCTGATGAGCGACGCCCGGCGGCTGGGGGCGCGGTACGCCAGGGGGCTGGTCAGCCGGCAGATCGAGCTGGGGCTGACGGGGGAAGGGGAGGCCGCCCGGCGGGCGCGGGAGTTTGTGCTACGCTGGGCGATCGTCGGCCGGCCGCGACGGGGGGACCTGCCCTCGGAGTGGGCCCAGGAGTGCGACGACCTGACGGGCCTGGGGGTGTTGGGCAATCCCGAGCGCGGCGCGGGTGAACCGGAAGTGAACGCGGAGTGCACTTCGCGTGAACCGGCAGTGACCGGCGAGTGAACGTTCCGTGAACCGGGCGTGTACCGGGAGTGAACCGGGGCGGGGCAGGAGGCGAGCGAAGGGAAACGGAACGCGGGATGAGAAAGAGAGTTGAAGGACGCGGGAGGGTGAGGGAAGCGATTGGGAGTTCACGGAGTGGAGTTGATCGGCCGGGGATGGTTCACGGTTCACGATTCACGATTCACGATTAACGATGCTCTCCCGTCCGGCCGATGAGCTTTTGGGCTTCCCCAAGGCGGCGAGGGCGGGTATGATTCGCCGTCCAGGTTACCCGAAGCAAGGAAGAATCCATGAGCGATGCAGACAACAGCGAGAAGGCGAAGGTTCATCGGTCCGGGTCGGAGTTGGATGCCGACCTCCAGCGGGAGTTGGAGGAGGCCCTGGGCGGGATGAGCGTCGAGGACATGCTGGAGGCAGAGACGCCCACGCGCGGCGGCGGGAAACGGGCCGCCGGAAAACAGGGCATGGACGGGCAGGACCTCAGGAAGGGCACCGTCATCGCCGTGCAGGGCGAGGATATCTTCGTGAGCCTGGGCGGCCCGGTCGAGGGGTGGATCACCGTCTCGCAGTTCGAGGATGAAGACGTGCCGGCCGTCGGCGACGTGATCGAGGTCGCCGTCGAGCGGTACGATCCGTCGGAGGGTCTGCTGATCCTCACCCGCAAGGGCGCCGTGCAGGCGGCGACGTGGGAGAACCTGCAGGAAGGCCTGATCGTCGAAGGGCGCGTGACGGGGCACAACAAGGGCGGGCTGGAGATGGACCTGAAGGGCATTCGCGCGTTCATGCCGATCAGCCAGGTCGAGCGGTTCGGGGTGGACGACCTGAGCCCGTACGTCGGGCAGGTGCTGCGGTGCACGGTGACGGAGGTCAAGCGGGGCGAGAAGAACGTGGTGCTCTCGCGGCGCGACCTGCTCGACGCCGAGGCCGAGGCCTCCAAAGAGAAAATGTTCGAGACGCTCAAGGAGGGCCAGGTCCTCCCCGGCGTCGTGCGGTCCATCATGCCCTACGGGGCCTTCGTGGACATCGGCGGGGTGGACGGGCTGGTGCACGTCCGCGACATGAGCTACGCCCGGGTGGAAGACCCTCACTCGGCCGTCACGGAGGGCCAGAAGGTCAACGTGATGATCCTGAAGATCGACCGCGAGGAGAAGAAGATCTCGCTGGGCCTCAAGCAGGTGATGCCCGACCCGTGGGTCGGGGCCGAGGGGCGCTGGGCGCCCGGCACGGTCGTGGCCGGGCGGGTGGTCAGGCTGATGGACTTCGGGGTGTTCGTCGAGCTCGACAAGGGCGTCGACGGGCTGATCCCCGTGAGCGAACTGACATTCGAGCGGCGGGTGGGGCACCCGAGCGAGGTGGTGAACGTCGGCGACGTGGTGAAGGTCCGCGTGATGAAGGTGGACCTCCCCGCCAAGCGGATCAGCCTGTCGCTCAAGCGGACCGGCGACGATCCGTGGACCGGGGCGTCGGTGCGGTGGCCCAAGGACTCGATCATCGAGGGCGTGGTGACGCGACTGGCCGACTTCGGGGCGTTCGTCGAACTGACCGGCGGCGTCGAGGGGCTGGTGCACATCAGCGAGCTGACCGACAAGCACGTGCGGACGGTCGCCGACGCCGTGCAGGTGGGCAAGATGGTCCAGGCGAAGGTGCTCAGCGTGGACGAAGAGGGCCGGCGGATCGGACTCTCGATCAAGCAGGCCGCCGTCGCCGGGCTGCCCCCGACGGTCGGAGCGGCCGAAGAAGCCGCGCCCGCGGCGGCAGCGCGCAAACGCAAGACGCCCCTCAAGGGCGGCCTCGAAGGCGGCGGCGGACCGATGTTCAAGTTGCCGGGGCAATAACCCCCGCGCCGGGAAAGAACTCGCGCGCCAGGGAAAAACTCCCGGCGGGGACACAAAACAGAAACGAAATCATCTTCTCGATTTCGTTTCTGTTTTTCCTCCTGGGACCACGTGACGATCGGAGTACAGGGGCGTACCGGCAGGCGATCGCGATACCTCGTGTCCCCGCCGGGAGTTTTTCCCGGTCGGAGGTCGCGGGAAGTTGGGTGGGCGGGGTGGAGAAACGCCGCGACGTTCCGTCGCGGGCTAAACGTCTCGTTCGGTATCGCTACCAAACCCCCCCCGCGCCCGACCGGAAAAACCGTCGGCGGGGACACGAGGTGGTGTGAGGTAGATGGGGACGCCTTGGCGACCACGGACGCCGGTGGCGTCGCAAAAGCAAAATGAGAATGAAATCGAACGGATGATTTCATTCTCATTTTGTGTCCCCGCCGGCGGTTTTTCCTTCTTGGTCAACCCGCCCGGGCGCGGGAGTGTTTGTTAGTAGCGGTAGTGGTCGGCCTTGAAGGGGCCCTCGGCGGGGCAGCCGATGTAGGCGGCCTGCTTGGGGGTCAGCTTGGTCAGCTTCGCCCCCAGGTGCCCCAGGTGCAGCATCGCCACTTCCTCGTCCAGTTTCTTCGAGAGCGTGTACACGCCCACGGGCTTGGGGTTGACCCTCAGGTCGATCTGTGCGAGGGTCTGGTTCGTGAACGAATTGCTCATCACGAAGCTCGGGTGCCCGGTCGCACAGCCGAGGTTGACGAGCCGGCCTTCGGCGAGGAGGTAGATCGAGTGACCGTCGGGGAAGGTGTACATGTCGACCTGGGGCTTGATGTTCGTATGCTTGATGCCGGGCCAGTTGACCAGTTGCTCGACCTGGATCTCGTTGTCGAAGTGCCCGATGTTGCAGACGATGGCCTGGTCCTTCATCTTGGACATGTGCTTGGCGGTGATGATCTCGCAGTTGCCCGTGCAGGTGACGTAGATGTCGCCGTAGGGCAGGGCGTCCTCGACGGTGGCGACGGTGTAGCCGGCCATGCAGGCCTGGAGGGCGCAGATCGGGTCGATCTCGGTGACCCAGACCCGGGCGCGGTGGTTGCGGAGGACCTCGGCCGAGCCCTTGCCCACGTCGCCATAGCCGCAGACGACGGCGACCTTGCCGGCGACCATGACGTCGGTGGCCCGTTTGATGCCGTCGACGAGGGATTCGCGGCAGCCGTAAATGTCGTCGAACTTGCTCTTGGTGACCGAGTCGTTGACGTTGATGGCGGGCACGAGGAGCTCGCCGCGGGACTGCATCTGGTAGAGCCGGTGCACGCCGGTGGTGGTCTCCTCGGAGACGCCCTTCCATTCGGCGACGACGCGGTGCCAGCGGGTCTTGTCCTTGGCGAGGACGCGTTTGAGCAGGGCGTTGATGATGCCCAGCTCCTTGTTGTCGGTGGGCTCGTCGAGGATGGCGGGGTTGTCCTCGGCGGCGTAGCCGCGGTGGATCAGCAGCGTGGCGTCGCCGCCGTCGTCGACGATCTGCTGGGGCCCCTTGCCCCCGGGCCAGGTGAGGGCCTCCAGCGTGTAGTCCCAGTATTCCTCGAGGCTCTCGCCCTTGTAGGCGAAGACGGGCACTCCCGCGGCCGCGATCGCCGCGGCGGCGTGGTCCTGCGTCGAGAAGATGTTGCACGACGCCCAGCGGACGTCGGCGCCCAGGTCGACGAGCGTTTCAATCAGCACGGCCGTCTGGATCGTCATGTGCAGGCTGCCCATGATCCGCACGCCCGCCAGCGGCTTGGCGGGGCCGTACTTGGCCCGCGTCGCCATCAGACCGGGCATCTCGTGCTCGGCGAATTGCCCTTTGCCTTGGCGGCCTTGGCCATGTCGTTACTCCTTGGAAAACGGGGTTGAGCCGATCGGGCATTATCTCCGATGGTCGATCGAAATGCAACGTTTCAGCCGGGTCGTAGGAAGAAAGAGGTGAGTCCACAGATTACACGGATTGCACGGATTGAGATGAAGAAGAGGCGGGAGCCATTCTTTCTTTTTCTTGTCTCCTCCCGGTTCAATCCATGTAATCCGTGTAATCCGTGGACTATTTTCCTACGATTCGTAGATCCATCCGCCCGCCGTTGCGTCTAAGAGGGCGAGAGAAACCCACGGAACCCCAAGTGGCTGACAGCGAACCCAACGCCCG
>JAPLNA010000230.1:59641-82710 GCA_026693065.1 Planctomycetota bacterium | reverse complement strand
GTCGTCGCTACTGCCACCATCGGGAGGCTGAGCGCCACCGACAACACGACGAAAGAACTGTCGGTCGACCTGACGGCGCCGACCGTGACCATCAAGGCCCAGGACCCCACCACCTCCACGAGGCCGGCCATTACCGGAACCGTCAGTGAGTCGACCGCGACGATTACCGTTGTGGTGGCGGGGAAGACCTACACCGCCACCAACAACGCCAACGGCACCTGGACCCTCGCGGCCAATACCATCACCGCCCTGTCGGCCGGAACATACACCGTGACGGCCACGGCCAAGGACGCCGCCGGAAACAAGAGCACCGCCACCTCCACCATCCAGATCGTGGTTCTGCCCACCATCAAGGTCAACACGCTGTCCACCACGGACAGGACGCCGAAGTTGACCGGCACGGTGGACAATCCGACCGTGGCGATCTCCGTGACCGTCAACGGCGTCACGTATGCCGCCGTCAACAACGGCGACGGCACGTGGACGCTCGCGGACAACACCGTCGCCTCCCTGGCCGACGGAACCTACGACGTGGTCGCCACCGCTACCGTCAGCACCGACCTGAAGAGCACCGACAGCACCACGGGCGAACTGGTGATCGACACGACGGCTCCGACCGTCACTGTCACATCCCAGGAGACCACCGACACCACCCCGGACCTGGCCGGCACGGTCACCGAGAGCGGCGCGACGGTGACGGTGACCGTGAATGGCAAGAAGTACACCGCGACCAACAGCAGCGGCAAATGGACGCTGGCAGGCACAGATTTGACCGCCCTGGCGCCGGGGGTATACGACGTGACGGTCAGTGCCAAGGACGCCGCGGGAAACGTAGGCACCGACGCGACCACCGACGAGTTGACGATCGTGCCCGTGGTGACGGTCAACTCGCTGACGACCAACGACACGACGCCGAAGCTGAGTGGTACCGTGACGAGTTCCGGCGCGACGGTGACCGTGACGGTGGACGGGGTCGACTACCAGGCCGTCAACCACGGCGACGGCCTGTGGGCCCTGGCTGACAACACCATCGCCGCGTTGGCCGAAGGCACCTACGAAGTGACCGTTACCGCCACGCTGGGCGACCTGACCGCCACGGACAGCACCGTCAACGAGTTGGCCATCGATACCACCGCCCCGGGCGTGACCGTCACGGCGCAGGAACCGACCACCTCCACCAGCCCGGCGATCACCGGGACGGTCGGGGACGAAGAAGCCACCATCACCGTGGAGGTCGCTCACAAGACCTACACCGCGACCAACTTCACGGACGGCACGTGGGAGCTTTCGGCAGACACCATTACGGCCCTGGCGGCGGGCACCTACACCGTGACCGCGACGGCCGAGGACGCTGCCGGCAACAAGGCTACCGCCACCTCGACGATCCAGATCGTCGTGCTGCCGACCATCGGCGTCGACACGATCTCCACCACCGACGGAACCCCGGAACTGACCGGGACGATCAGCGATCCCACGGCGGCCATTACCGTGACGGTCAACGGCGTCGACTACGCCGCCGTCAACAACGGCAACGGCTCGTGGACGCTGGCCGACAACACGGTGGCCGAACTCTCCGAAGGCGTCTGGGAAGTGGTTGCCACGGTGAAGGTGACCGACGCCCTGGAGAGCACCGCCTCGGGGGAACTGACGATCGACACGCAAGCGCCCGAGGTCACCGTGGACGACCTGGACACCACGGAGACTGCCCCCGCCCTGACCGGCACCGTCACGGAGACCGGCGCCACGGTCACGGTCACCATCGACAGCAAGGACTACACCGCCACCAACAACGGCGACGGTACCTGGTCGCTGACGCTGTTGGGCATGAAGCCGGGCACCTACGACGTGGCCGTCACGGCCAAAGACGCCGCCGGAAACTCCGGCACCGACGCCACCACCGACGAATTGCGGGTGCTTCCCGTCGTCACGATAGACTCGTTGTCCACCAACGACACCACCCCCAAGCTGACCGGCACGGTGTCATCGCACACCGCCACCGTCACGGTGACGGTCAACGGCGTCGACTACACCGCCGTCAACAATGCCGACACCGATAACACCTGGACGCTCGCCGACAACACGGTGGCGGCCCTGGCCGAGGGAACCTACGACGTGACCGTGACGGCTACCCTCGGCACACTGACAAACACGGACGACACTGTCAACGAGCTGGTCATCGACACGACGGCGCCGGGGGTGACGGTCAAGCCCGTCGAGGCGTCCACCGAGACCAGGCCTGAGCTTTCCGGGACAGTCGGTGACTCCGAGGCCACGGTCACCGTCATGGTCGCCAACAAGAACTACGCGGCCACCAACAACGGCGACGGGACGTGGACGCTGGAGGCTGACACGATCAGTGCCCTGGCGGCCGGAACGCGCTCGGTGACCGTGACGGCCAAGGACGCCGCCGGGAACACCGCGACGGCCTCGACGACCATCGAGGTTCTCAACATCCCGACGGTCACGATCGATTCGCTGGTCACCTCGTACAACTCACCCGAACTGACTGGGACCGTCGACGACCCCGACGCCACCGTCTGGGTTGTGGTCAACGGGAGTTCCTTCGACGCCACCAACAACGGCGACGGCACGTGGACCTTGGCCGCCGATACGCTCTCGACCTTGAGCGTCGGCACCTACGACGTGGCCGTGTACGGAGTCAATACCCAGAGCGACTGGGGCATAGACCAGACTAGCGACGAACTCAGGATCATCGCACAGACGAGCGTCACGATGAATTACTGGGGCGTGCGGTACGTGTACTACACGGACCCGGACGGAACGAAGGTCAGCGTCACGATCGGCACGACGTCCAGGCGGATCAGCGGCGGACTGGTTCTCAGTTTCGACAGCGACGCCATTGTCACGACGACCACGAAGCCGCTGGGGGATACCTGGTATGCGATGTACCTGACCTGCGACGCCGGCGTGGTTGTCTCGGGCCTGAACGTCTACACTGCTACGCCCAGCGTCACCTTCAAGACCGCCGGCGGCTCGATCAGCGGCTCGACCATCGGCGGGATTGCCGGCTCGAGTGTCCTGACCACGCTGAAGGCGCCGACCATGACCCTCATCGACAACGGGATCCAGATGTCCACCAGCGCGATCCAGTTCATCTATCTCCGGAGCATCCAGGACGCCGACGTCACGATGGCCGGGCTGGCGAACGGTTCCGTCGTGTTCTCGATCGCCCGGTCCGTCTCCGGCAGCCAGATCAGCGTGACCGACGGGAGCATCAAGAGTTTCTCCGCCGGCAGCCTGATCAACAGCTCGGTCTTCGTCGGTGTCATGGGCAGTACGGACAGCAACGGCGACACCGTGTACGACCTGCCCGTCGCCACGGACCTCCGTAAGGGCTTCTCGATCGGAACTCTCCGGGTTACCGGGTACTCCGGCGCCACCGGGGATCTGTTCGCCAACTCCAACATTGCCGTCGACTCGATCGGCTCGGTCTCCCTGGTGGCCGCCGGATTGTCCAACCGGCCCGACACCGACGCCGACGGCGAGCCCAACGACGCCCACGAAGCGTTCGGCCTGACGGCCAACAGTATCAAGAGCCTGCAGCTCAAGCAGAACAAGAAGTCCTACCGCTGGATCAAAGGGGTCTGGTCGGGCGGCTTCGACCCACAGGACCTGACCGTCCGCGTGTCGTGAATGCCGGGGCAGTGCGCCTGAGGTTCACCGGCCCGCCCCCGGTTCTCCGGGCGCACACAAAAAGCCCGGCCCTGGCCTTACGGCCAGGGTCGGGCCGTCCTACCGTCACGCGTTTGTCCGCCCCGCTCCAGGTCCCTATGCGTCGACGAAAAAGTCGTCGATTCCGTCCGTGAAACTCTTGCCCCACGTCAACACTACCCGTCCGTGTCCGTGCTTGAGCTTGAGCCCCTGCACCAGTTTCAGGCTGCCCAATGTGTCGGCCGTCAGACCAAAAGACACCCCGCCGTTGTCGGCCGCCAAATTCCAGAGCACCGCCGTCCCGATCGTCGTCGCCGTCACCTTGGTGCTCTGGAAACGCGTCTTGGCGTTGAGCGACTTGAGTGTGGTCACGCTGATGGTGCTGTCGCTGAAGGTATTGGCCGTCAGCCGGCGGATATACCCCGTCTGAATGTCACTGCCTTCAATAGCATTGGCTAGAATGTGTACCCCGTTGGTCCAGTCGCCCATGGTCACGTCGGACAGAATATCGTGCAGCCGCGTGCTCTTGATAACGCCCGTCATGTCGATCCCGTCTACCACGTCGACGCCGTTGCCGACCAGGCGTCCCAATGTTCCGGCTCCGGTGACCTGGTGAATCTCCGTCAATCCGTCGCCGCTGACGCCGGCCTTGAACGTCAGGGTCGACGTGGTCTCCGCGATCTCCACGTCCACCTGAACCACCCCCCCGGTGGCCGACACCGCCCGCGACGTGCCCGTTCCGCCCACCGTCAGGTCCACTCCGGTCAGGCTGACCGTGACGCTGCCCGTGCCCGCCCGCACCGTCACTGTCGTGCCGTCCCCGTCCACATACGTTATTTTGGATATACCGGCCCCGAGGACAATCTCTTCGGTCGTCCCCACCGTCAACTCGTCGGCGGTCGTGTCCGTCCCGGCGTTGTCCAGGGCGTCGGTGGCCGTGGCCGTCACGTCGTACACGCCCTGGTCCAGGGCCGTCACGGTCCCGGCGGCCAATGTCCACGTCCCGTCCCCATTGTTTACGGCGTCATAGTCCGTCCCGTCAACCGTCACGACCACGGCCGCCGCGTAGTCGTTAATCGTTCCCGACATCGCCGGCGACGTTTCGGCCGTTACGAGCCGGTCCACGGTCACCTTCGGCGCCGTCGTATCCACGATGAGCCGAGCCCCCTCGAACGTGGTCTCGTTGCCGGCCGTGTCGGTGGCCGTTACCGTCACGCGGTACGTTCCGTCCGGCAAGGCCGTGATCTGCCCGGCCGCCAGCGTCCAGGTTCCGTCGCCGTTGTTGACGGCCGTATAGCTGGTGCTCCGAACCGCCACCGTCACGGTGGCGTTGGCGTCGTCGACGGTTCCCGATAGCGCCGGCTGTGTGCTCGTGGTGGCGAGGGTGGCCATCGACGCCGCCGGCGCCGTGGCGTCTACCGTCAATGCTCCGGCGGCGCCGATGGTCGTGGCATTGCCTGCCAGGTCGGTGGCTGTCGCGCTGACAGTATACGAGCCGTCCGTCACGCCCGCGATCGCCACCGCAGCGCTCCAGGTCATCGCTTCGGTATCCAGAACGGCGGGGAAATCGAAGACGTGCCCGTTCCCGTCATCGAGGGCGATCTCGATGCCCGTGACATCGGTGTCAGTGAACGTTCCCGTCAGCGTCTTGTCGGCGTTGGTTGTTGCCGGAAGTTGTCCATCATCGAAACTCACCCCCGGCTTGACCGTGTCGACGACAAGCGAATCCGATAGCGACAGGTCTCCGGAATCGGCCCCTCCGTCGGCGGTGGCCTCGATCCGCAGATCGTACGAGCCGTCGGCGAGGGCGTCGGCATCGGGCACGGTGAAGGACCACCCGCCGGCCCCGTCGGTCTGGGCCGACCAGACGCCCACCGTATTGCTGCTCTGCAGGAGGGTCACGGTGACGTCCGCGGCCGGCTCACTGACGGTTCCGGTCAGGGCCGGCGTGGTATCGTTCGTCACCAGGGGCTGGGCGGTGCTGACCGCCAGGTCGATCGCCGCCAGCAACGTTCGAGTCTCCAGCGGCTCCCCATCCGGGCGGGCCCCCAGCGAGTGGTTGGCCGAGCGGGCTTGCTTGGACGTTCGTGGCGGTCGCATGCGCATATCCTCGACAAGGGCCTTCGATCGTGTTCACTACCCTCGTAGTCGCCGCCGGAAGCCGGAACACAACCGGCAACTGAAGCCAGATCGCTCTTGGCTGGACGCGGCCGGGAAGTGACGGGTGACCAGAGATGCCCGGGTGCGGAATAACGCGCTGACGAAACGAAGGAGGTAGCCGAGCAACTCACCGACGCATCCCAGTGTGCTCCAGAGGTTCTTGCAGACGTTGAGGACGGTATTCATGCGGCCCTGATATCGGAAGAACCCGCCGATGGCAACTCGCCGTAAGTCCTTGCCGCAGCGCCGTGATGGAATGATTCGGGGGGACAGGGTTTCGGCAATGATCGTCAGTGCTGAAGAATCCACCGCGACGGAGTTCTCGGGAGGCACGCGATGGCGAAACACCTTCAAGGACGATCCGGGGTGCTGGGATGGCGGCTGAAGTCGCAGATCAACTGGTCAGATACGCAGACAGGAACAAGCGTCCCGCCCCGAATCGTAGCGTCAGGACAGTTCTCGCAATGCACGAGTGATCCTCCGCCGTCGATGTATGCCGGACATTGAAAGAGAAGACGCTTGGCTCGCAGGATATCTCCCCTGCGCAGTGATCGCCGGACCAGCCCCAGATTGTCTCGAACGAGCCCGCCTGACAGCGCGTTGAGCAACAGTTGGACGCGAAAGCGGCCAGGGGACTGCGGAATGTAGAACGGGTAACGTCCTCGCAGCAACCGGTAGAGCCGCACGAAGAATCGCTCGATGCAAGATGGTCGAAGCCCCCGCCAGAATGTCTTCGACTGCTCGGCCACGACGGCGCCGATCAGGTACGACAGCCACCGCGGATCGGCATTGCCCTTGCTGTCGCCGAGGTAGGCGAACGGGAGCAGGCCAAACCGATCCTTCAGCCGGTGGTACACCACTTTGTTCGTCCACTGCCGTGGCTGACCCACCTGGCCTGCGGCGGCCGGCCGGCCGTGAATTCCGGCGGCGATGCTTCCCGACAGCGGGCCCAACTGTCCCGTGTCGCGGAAGAGCGTGACAAGAAGGTAATCCGCGTGCGGCGAGCTGATGACGAAGTCCACGGCGGCGTCGATGTCCGATTCCGCGTCGGGGTAGGCGGTGATCGCCAATCCGACTTCCATGCCAGCCGCGGCGACGGCAGCCGCTTTACTCGCCCATAGCGATCGCAACGAGGCCCCGTCCGGGCGAGGCAGGTCCGGGCGCGACTGGTGGGCGTCGATGTGCAGAAACACGAGATCGGTGCCGGCGGCTTTCAGTTGGGCAAGGAACTCCGGCGGAGTGTGCAGGCCGTTCGTGAACAGCTCAACGCTAACGCCAGCCGACTTGATCATCCGCACGACGTCGCACAACTGCGGGTGCAGTGTCGGTTCGCCGCCGACGATCGACACGGAATCGAGCTTGCGGAGCCGGGCAAGCAGGTTGAACTCGTCGCGGAGCAGTTCGAGGCGTTTCGGCTGGGCCGGGGCAGTGTTGTAGCATGCGCGGCAAGTGAGGTTACAGCCGCGCAGTATATCCAACAGCCCATGCGGGACGGTGCGGGCAGTCCAGGGAAGTCGCCACGCGCCGCGAATCATGGGGCCTCCCGCGATGAGGCAGGCAGCCTGAGAATCCCCGCGGCCCGGGTGAAGACCTCATCCGGCAGGCCCATGCTGCGCATCAGCAGGTACGGTCGCTCAAGCGGGTTCGGTTCGCGCAGGATACGTCGGACCTCGGACAGGCCGACCGAGAAGACGAACCACTGGGCCATGGTAGTCGCGGGGAAGTCGGAGCCGTAGACGACCTTGCTCAGTAGCAGCGGGTCTCGCTGTAGCGCGCGGAGCGGACGTATGCGCGTCGGAATGGCGAAAGCACCAAGGTCTCCATAGAGGAGCTCGTGCTCGCGGGCCATGCGGCAAAAGGCGTCGAACCCGCTTCGCTCGTGCAGGAACAACCGTGCGCCGCAATGGGCGGCGATCACCTTCACGCCTCGCCGCAGGGGCGTCGCGAGCAACCCCGGAGCGTTCCACGGGTTCGGTCCGCCGGAGCCGGAGTGTTCGTTGCCGGTGTGCACGAGCAGAGGCACGCCGCTGGCGGCCAGCAGATCGTAGACGGGCAGGCATCGCGGATCGTCCAGTTGGATTCGCTGGGCCGACGGAATCCACTTCATCAGGCAGGCGCCGGCATCGATGACCGTCCTGGTCAGGGCCTGGGCATCCTTGCGGTACGGATGAACGCTGGCGCCAAACAGCAGCGACGGATGCAATCGAGCCAACTCCGCCACAAACCGATTATCGACAACCCATGCGGAGGCGGCGGGGTCGGGTTGGCCGTCGGCGGTGAACGCGCTATCCATCGCCAGCAGGACAAAACGGTCGATCGTGGCGGCTGACGCCCAGTTCAGCAGGCGATCGCGAACCATCGCGTTGGCCGTTGGCTGGCGCAGCTGCTGGCGGGACATGCCCAATTGGCGCAGGAACATTCGGACATAGCGGTTGGGCCGGTGGACCACGAACTGGTCGGTGGACTCGTGGCGGTGCAGTTGGGCGACATGGACGTGGATATCAAACTTCATGTTCATCGCGATCGCCGTCAGAAGCCGGTGCGTCGCCGGCGGGCGGCGTGGGCGCGTCGGACTTCACGCGCCGGCCGCCTTCCAGGCGACTGAACGGCGGCAGCATCAGGAACGCCCGCGTCGCCTGGCCGGATGCGATCTCGGCCCCGGCAACCAGCAGGGAGTAGCCGCCGACGCTGACATGATCACCGATTCGCACGCGGCCCAGCAACAGTACCAGCCGACCGTCCCCGCCGGGCTGGATGACGTGCGGGTTCAGCCGAACGCCGGCCCCGAATGTCACGTCCTCGCCGATCTGCAGGAACGGCCGGTCGAGGATGCGCATCCCGGCCGCCCAGTACGTCAGCCGGCCGACCTTCGCGCCCCAGAGTCGCAACCACAGGCTGTAGCACCCCGGCACTATGCGCAACAGTTCTTCCAGTGCCGCGAACCGGTTGAACAGCATCTGTAGGTTGATCGCGAACCACCACGTGAAGAACTCGCGAGAGCCGATGGCGATCGTCGTTCGACGGATTGGCGACGCCAGAAGCAATACGCGGCACAGCAGCGGCGGAAGCACGTAGATGACCCCAACCGCCGCCCCAGCGCACACGCCCGGGCGGTGCCACATCAGCCACGCCACTAAGACGATGACGACGCCGTGCAGTAGCCCGAACGTGTTGCCGAGCAGCAGCAGCAACTTCCGTGGTGCGGACAGATGTCCAACGGAGGCGACGGGGATCGCCAGGCGATCGGTGCGGAGGCCGGCGGGACCTGCTCGCGAAGTCATACTGTCTTCCGGTTCCCAAGGTTGGAGTCGCCACCTATTCTACCGAACGAACCGCCCGGCGACAATGCGGGTCTCCATTGACATGCGGGTCTTCATTGACCATTCAGGCCGACGCAACTAGACTCACCCTCGTGAAGATCTTGCTGATCATGCCCGGGGTTGGGCGGAAGCCAGGCGAGCGTTATCTCCGTTCGTGGACGATGGAGCCGCTGGGCCTGGCGGTGCTGGCGGCCGCCACGCCGCCTGATGTCGAAGTCGAACTGATCGACGACCGTCTTGGCCCGATCGATTACGCAGCACCCGGCGACGCGGTGGCCATCAACGTTGAGACGTATACCGCTCGTCGCGCCTACGCGATCGCCGCAAGCTTTCGCCGCCGCGGCGTGCCGGTCGTCCTCGGGGGCTACCACCCCACGCTCGCCCCCGACGAAGCGACGCGGCACGGCGACGCCATCGTGGTTGGATCGGCCGACGGCGTCTGGCCGACCGTCGTCGAAGACCTGCGACGGCATCGGCTCCAGCCGAGGTATCTCGGCGGGCCGGGCCCGGCCACGGGCGTGCCGCCGCGCCGCGCGATTTTCCCCGCAAAGGGATATCTGCCGATCACGCTCATCGAGACCGGCCGCGGCTGCCGCTTTGGCTGCGACTTCTGCTCCGTGTCGCAATTCTTCGAGCGAACCGCGTTCAGCCGGCCCGCCGCCGACGTACTCGCGGAGATCGAATCGGCCGGGCGGCGCAGCGTGTTCTTCGTCGATGACAACATCGTCGCCCAGCCGCAACGGGCCCGTGAATTGTTCGACGCCCTTCACCCCGCGGGCATCCGCTGGTTCAGCCAGGCGAGCATCAACATCGCCGACGACCCCGCCCTGCTGCGAGCCGCGGCCCGCAGCGGGTGCCAGGGCCTGCTCATTGGCTTCGAGTCGCTGTCGGCCAGCACGCTGGCGAGCATGGGCAAGGGCTGGGCGCTGTCGGCCCGCGACTACGCTGAGGCCGTCCAGCGGATTCGCGACGCGGGCATCCCCATCTACGCCACGTTCGTCTTTGGCTACGACACCGACGACCCCGATGCGTTCGAGCGCACCGTCGAGTTCGCCATCCGCCAGAAATTCCTGATGGCTGCGTTCAACCACCTCGTGCCGTTCCCCGGCACGCCGCTATACGCCCGGCTGGCGGGCGAGCGTCGGCTGCGGCAGGAAGCGTGGTGGCTCGCGCCGGGCTTCCGCTTCGGCGACGTGGCGTTCCACCCGCGGACAATGACCGCGGACGAACTGGCGGAGCGATGCTATCGGGCCCGCCTGGCGTTCTACAGCGCCGGTTCGGTGCTGTCGCGGGCATGGGATTTCCGCTGCAACGTTCGCAACCTGCGGAGCGCGGCGATGTACGCCTGGCTGAACGTGTTCTCCGGCCGCGAGATGAGACAACGGCAGGGCCTGCCGATTGGCGAAGGCTTCGTCGATGACGTCCAGGGGGGGCCGACATGAAGATTCTGCTGATCTTGGCCGACGCCAACATGCACAAGTTCTGGGCGTTTGGCCGGCTCAAATCGGCCCGCGAGGCCCCGTTGACGCTGACGACGCTGGCGGCGCTCGGGTCGGCCGATCCCGGTTTCGAGTTTCGGCTGATCGACGAGAGCGTCGACGCCGTGCCGCTGGACTATCCCGCGGATCTCGTGGGCATCAGTGTGCTCACGGGGACTGCCCGGCGGGCCTACGCGCTGGCGGACCACTTCCGCTTCCGTGGCGTTCCCGTCGTTCTGGGCGGCGTTCACGTGACGCTTCTGCCGGACGAGGCCGCCCGCCACGCCGATGCCATCGTGATCGGCATGGCGGAGAAGACCTGGCCGCGACTGCTTGCGGAGTTCAAGGCGGGCCGGCTGGCCAAGGTCTACCGGGACGAGCCGCTCACGGATGGCTGGTTGCGCGATGTGCCCACGCCTCGCTACGACCTCCAGCGGCGCAGCGGCTACATGATGCCCTACACCGTGCAGGCCACCCGGGGCTGCATTCACACCTGCGACTTCTGCACCGTGCCGGCGATCTATCCGGGGCTGATCCGCCGGCCGATCGCCGATATCGTGCGCGATATCAAGGCGATACCGGCCCGACGGTTTGCCCTCAGCGACGTCAGCCCGTTTGATGACGTTCCGTACGCCAAGGAACTGTTGAGGGCGATGATCCCGCTCAAGAAGAAGTGGGGTGGCCTGGCGACGGTGCGAATCGCCGATGACGGGGAACTGCTTGATCTCCTTCACCGGAGCGGCTGCCGATACCTGTTGCTCGGGTTCGAGTCGGTGAAGCGGCGGGCTCTTTCGGCCATCCACAAAGGGTTCAATAAGCCCGACGACTACGCCGAGGCGATGCGCCGGCTGCACCAGGCGCGCATTGTTGTGCAGGGCTGCTTCGTGTTCGGCTTCGACGAGGATACCCAGTCGGTCTTTGCCGAGACCCTGGACGAGGTGCAGTCGCTCAAGATCGACATCCCGCGCTACTCGCTCTACACACCTTACCCGGGCACGAAGCTGTTCCACCGGCTGCGGGGGGAGGGCCGGATTCTGACTCAGGACTGGGGCCAGTACGACACGATGCACGTTGTCATCCAGCCGAAGAACATGACGCCGGTGGAACTCTACGAGGGCTTCCGCTGGACGTATCGCGAGACGTTCCGCTGGGGCCGGAGCCTGAGGCGAATGCTGTCGGCTGGAACGCGAGCGCCGATCGTGCTGGCCGGGGCGATGGCCTACCGCAACTTCGTCCGGCGAATCTGCACCGCCAAGGGATTCGAGCAGCCGCTGGAGGTCACAGCGCCAGCGGATCGAATATCGTCGACCAGTCCGGCCGATGATCGAGCATCGTCGGCTTGACGTTGCCCGCCCGCATGCCCCGTGCGACGCATTCACGCTCATAGACGCCCCACGCGCTGGGCCCGCCGGGATGAAGCGAGACGACCTCCGCGGCGCCCAATTGGCCCAGCCGGACGGCGTAATCGTAGTGGGGGTTCGCCCGCAACTCCGCGTCGACCTCCGCAGCGATCGCCCGGCGATCGAACGGCGCGGGCGCCTGCACGTACAGTCGATACCGGGGTGGCCGGCTGTCCACCGGTACGAGCATCGCGAACGTCGGCGCGAGGCAATGCCGGTCGAACACCGCGGACAGGACGCTGCGGACGAACGGCTCAGCCAGCTTCTCGCCGACCTGGTCGCTCACGCCGTCCATCTTGCCCAGGAACCGCAGGAGAGGGCATTGGTTTTCGAAGCCGCAGACTTCGACGAGGTCGTCGAGTTGGTAACGATAGAGCCCGCCCGCGGTGGTCAGGATGACGCCGTAGCGCCCGCCTGCGTCGAGTTGGTGGGCCAGGCGAGGGGCGGCCGCCTCCGTCGAGGCCACCTCAGCGAACTCGAAGAAGTGCGATCGCACCGCCAGGACGGGCCCGGCACGATCCAGCAGGGGGAACGAGACGCAGCCCTCCGTGGCGAGCAGGCCCTTGGGCTGCCATTCGACCTGCGGAAACAGTGCCCGCAGTGGCGGCAGGTAATGAGCGGCGGCCGCGTCCGCCCAGCAACTGATCAGCGACAACCTCGGCCAGGCCTGACGGAGCTTGTCGGCCAGCGGGGCCGAGGCGCGGAAGATCGCCCGCAGTTCGTCCGCCCGTCGAGGCCGGGCCAACAGGGCAAGCCCGCGGCGCAGCTCTGCGGGGATCGCCGTGGGCGGGTCGAGCCGGCCCGTGCGAAGGTCTACGCACAGACGATCGGCCCAGGGTTCCAGGGGCCCAAGCAGCGCGGGCAGGAACGTCGGGCTCCATATCGACATCAGCGTCAGGTCGTCCGCCGCGAGCAGAAACCGTAGCGTGATGTAGCGAAAGGCTTCGATATCGGGCAGTTTCGAGACGGCGTCGGGCGTTGCCATCAGCCGACGGAGTATCCATCGCCCCGTCGACCCCAGGTAGTCGGCGTCGGCGTCGAAGCCGATACGGACACCACCGGGCGTGCGGCGGTCGCCTCCAAGGGCCGGCGAGATCGACCAGTAGGCACGCCCGCGGCGAATGGCTGGACGGTGGCGGAGCAGATCGAACATCCATGCCGCCACCGCCCGCTGGAACTGGGCCCGCAGGGAACGCGTGAACGGGATCAGCTTCCGGCCTGACGCGGACCCGGTCGTGCCGCTGGTCGGTTCAAGTACCTCGACCGGATCCTGCGTGAGCACGGCCTGCTTGCCTTCGCTGATCCACTGAATCGCATCCGCGTAGTCCGCGTAGCGCATCAGCGGCACGCGACGCTGGTATTCGCTTGGGTTCCGGATGGACGCGAAGGAGTGTGTCCGACCGAAATGGGTGTCGCGGTTTCTTCGCAGGACGTTCCCAAGGATTTCATTTTGCGATGCCGCGACACGACGAGTGGCTGCGGCGAAGGCCATCGCTTCGCGGCGGCAGGCGAGCATCCACGCGTTGTTGAGCAGCCCAGCCAGTGTCATGCCGACCCGCCTCCAGCCTCGATAACGCGCCAGGCGGCCCGCGTGAAGTTTCCACGGGTCAGCGGAGCGAGGCAGCAGAGCTCGTCACCCCGGGCGTGCCCGGGATTGCGTTGAGCAAAGAAACGCACGTGCGGGTCCGCCAGCCTGTCCGCGGTCAGGTCCGACACGCCAGGCCTGAGGTAGTCCTTCGACGCGTCGGCCCGCAGGAGACCCGCCGCCGCATCGTAAGCGGAGGCGAACCTCCATTGGCCCAGGGCATTGAGCAGCACGGCCTCTGACGGGGGCGTTGGCAGGTCGTATCGCGGGTAGAACTCGTGGAAGAAAACCGGAAGGAACCGGTAGGTACGAAAGCCCTTGGCGATCAGAAACCAGTAAAGCGGCGTGTGGGGATGGCGGTCAATCAGCGAGACCGCCAGCCGGCCCCAGACGTGGGCGAGCGCAACGTCGCCCCAGTGTTCGGGCTGCACGATGGTGTCGCCCGAGAAAAGCGTCATCACCGGCCGACCAGCGACCTCGACCGGGTAAAGCCCCTGCGTCGAGAATCCGCACAACTGGCTGTTGCGCTGGTCCCAAAGCAGGATGACCCAGTGCTTCTCCATCAGGTCGGCGTGGAACTTCTCCGGCGAGACGTTCGCGTAATAGCGTGTCATGAGATCCAGCATGGCCTGTCGCTGGGGAAGGCTCACCTCAGCTATCGGCAGCAGTTGGCCGCGGAGTCTCATTGCATGCCGTCCTTACAGAGTGCCCAGTTCGAGGTACGGCGGCCGGGCGTCGAGCCACCGGTGCAGCGACTCACCATCCGGCCAGCACACAACGTAGAGGTTCGTTACATACCGCCGCCCGCGCCGGGCATGCAGGGCCCGGAGCAGCGGATCCGACTCGTGCAGCCCGACCAGCAGATAGTCCCACCCCTGCCCGCGTCGGGCATCCATCGCCGCATCCAGCAGTGCAGCCGCGGTTCGCGGGTCGTCGTCCGCCACGACCGGAAGGGCCGCCACGAGCGATCGCAATGGCTGGCCGGGCTGCGGCAAACGAGGGCGACCGGTTAGCCCCGCCCAGGCATTATACAGAGGCCGCAATGCGCGAAGCGGGCCATGGTATGAGTGCACCACGTTCTGCCGAAAGGCGTACTGGTCCCATGCGGCCAGCAGGCCGACCAGCTGCTGCCGGCGAAAGGCGAGGAAAATGTCCTCGCTGCGCAGGTTCAGGAATGTTCTTGCGTCCGGCCCGAAGTCCGATGCCTGATAGCAGGGGAAGAACTGCCGTCCCGGACCGGAGGCGGTCAGTACACGCAGCACATCGGGCATGTCGTCAGGGCCGGCCGGGCGGATCTGGACGCCGCTGGCGGGTTGCCGCTGGGATCGGCCTAGCGGGAGCACCGTCGTCACGTATTGCCCAGCGAAGTGATACGCGGGCAGACCGGCCCGGTGGACGGTCAAGGCGGCGATGGCGGCCTGATTGTCCGCCGCGATGGTGGAGAGGTAGAAGGCCGTCCTGCCG
Source organism: Planctomycetota bacterium (assembly GCA_026693065.1). Lineage (GTDB taxonomy): Bacteria > Planctomycetota > Phycisphaerae > SM23-33 > SM23-33 > JAPLNA01. The sequence continues at coordinate 67,631 of JAPLNA010000230.1, read as the reverse complement.
TCAGCGTGCAGTTCGCGGAGGAACTCATAGCCGCGGGCCAACAGGCCCTGCCCGCGAACGGGTGGCAGTAGCCGCAGATTGCTCAGATACCCCACCGGCATCCACCGGCCGTTGACGCTGCACAAACGGATGGATCGGCAGCCCATGCCAGCGATGCTGCCGTTGTCATTGTCCCGGATAACGATGACCTGGCGGAATTCCCCAGCCGATGCGGGATCGCCGAAATAGTTGGGCTCACGTAGAAAGGCCACCGAGATCGCCCCCGGGGTCGGGCCCGCGGCCAGGATTCGCCGCAGTTCCGCCTCGTCAGCGGGCGTCGCAAGTTCGACGATGAAGCGACTCATGCCGCGGCTCGTTTCAGGGCGTTACGCGCGGGCAGCCTGGCGCCGGCGAGCCAGCAAGCGGCCGAGGATCCAGCCGACAACCAGGCCGGTGGAACCCGCGATGGCGCCCCACAGTATCGCCTTGGCTCGCCCCAGGGCTGAGACAAAGGGGTTCGATACGGGGTCCATCGATGCCTGGACGCGCAACAGCCGCCACTGGCCATCGGTCTTCCGGCAGACGGCGGTCCAGTATCCGGTGTACTCATACGCCTTGCCGCTTTTTCCGTGACGACCCGCTCGCTTGTCGTGCCTCGGGCTAGCGCGAGGCCGCCGTCGATGGTCGCTGGCGCTGCCACGTTGACTTTCACCGTGTACTTGCCGTCAGCGCCAATCAGGGCCCTGATCTTCCTCCAGTAGTCCTCCAGGGAGGAAAACCCGGTTACTTCGTCGCCGGTCACCATCACGCCGGTGAACTCCGGATCGAGATGCGGTTTCAACAGCGAGGGCTTGCCCTCGTTGGCCGCCTGCTCGTACAGCGGCACGAGGGCGCGCAGCGCTTCATGATCTGCCTTCTGCTCCAGCGATGAAGCCCGGCTGCTCGCTGCACTGGTTGGCCCACGTTGAGCAAAGACGGAAGTGGCCAGAAGAAGTCCAAGGCCGACACCGACAAGGACGTGGGATTTCTTCATGGTTCTCCTTTCTCCCGGTGAACAAGGTTCAATGAATGGTAACCTGGGATTTCCCGGATGGCCTTTCGCTGTAGACCGCCGTCAGCCGTTTCCATGATTCTATCCCGCCACCGTGCCTTGGCAAGCAACTTCCCCACGCCCCAAGTCCCTGCAGAGCCAGCAGCACACCGAGCCGTCGGTTCTTCTATCACCTGAGCTGCTTACGATGTGGTCGGCGCCCACGCGCAATGCCTGCAGAACATGACATTGCACGTGACCATTTGTGCAAGAAACCTTGTCATCACGGCGCCGTGGGGCGCGTACCGAAGAGTTTTTGGCGGACGTGGTCGACAACCGCCTGGAGACGGGGCAGCTCGATTTCTTCGACGTAGTACGCGTCCATACCGGGCACGACGTCCCCCATGATCCTGTAGACGGCGTGAGGATCCTGGACCTCACCCGCCCAGGTCCGGAACGTGTGCCGCAGCGCATAGAAGCCGACGCCTTTGCGTTTGAGATTCCGCTTCACGAGAACCTTGTCGAACTCCTCTCTCGTCGCGTCGCTCCGGGTGCCCAGAGAGATCTTTCCGTGGGCGTAGACGCCCTTGTCGAACTGGACGATCCGAAGGGGCAACCGCCCGCAGTCCTTGTTGCCCATCCCGCCGTTGATCCCCAGCAGGATCATGGCGCGAAGCGGTATGCTGGCCTTCTCCAGCATTCGCCTGATGTCCTCCGGCGTGAAGAGCTTCTTGCCGTGGCGAATCTGGTGGTCGCACACATCCTTGACAGTGACGGCCTCGGACAATAAGCTTCTATTCTTGGGCTGTCTGCCGGCATGGAGGTCTGCCGCGACGCGATGGTACTCCGCCAACGCGGCCTCCGGGTCGGTCCAGATGCCGAAGAAGCAGAGACCTTACCGCGGATCTTCTTGCATCACTGGCCATTGTTGTGAGCCGTGAGCGGGAAGGACGGGTACGGTTTAGCGGTTTTTCGGTTGATTGTGCCTTCTTGGACTTGGACATGATGGCGATCCTTATGGCAGATGGTTGCTCGGTGTGACGCCTTCGGGTTGTGACGGGAGCTGCCGGTTGTCGTAACGGTTGTCGTCGAGTTGACCGGATTCTAACGTCAGCCGTAACTCATTGCAGATAAGAACACTGCCAGCGTAGCTCAATGGTAGAGCACGGCTTTTGTAAAGCCGGGGTTGCGGGTTCAAGTCCCACCGCTGGCTGGATATGATTGTCGATGCCCCTGCGACGCACCCGCTCGCCGGACGGAAACTCTGGATTCCGCGGATGAGCCACACCAGCGCCCGCCTGATGGCGGCGGTCTTCCGCTCCATCGGCGTGGACGCTTGCCCTACGCCTGCCTCCACCGACGAAACGCTCAGGCTGGGCGCACTGCACACCTCGGGCGAGGAATGCTACCCCGAGAAGGTCACGCTGGGCGACTTCCTGCGGATCATCCGCTCGGAGGGCTTCGACGCCGACCGCACCGCGTTCTTCATGCCCCCCGCCCAGGGGCCTTGCCGGTTCGGGCAGTATTCCCCGTATCTCCGGCAACGCGAATGTGCCGATCGTGGCCCCGACCAGCGAGAACGGCTACAGCGGGCTGGGGGACCAGGCCTCGGGCATGGTCCGCAAGCTGTGGCGCGGGCTGATCGCGGGGGATGCGCTGCGGAAACTGCTGCTGATGACCCGCCCGTACGAGACGCTCGCGGGGGCGGCCGAGCGGGCGTTCGAGCAGTCCATCGAGGGCGTCGAGGCCGTCCTCCAAACGCCCGGGGTGCCTCCGCGGGATGCGTTGGCGGCCCTCGTCGAGGCGATGGGGCGGGCGCGGGACGCGTTCGCCGCGGTGCCGGCCCGGTACGAGCGAGGCAGGCCTCTGATCGGCGTGGTGGGGGAGATCTTCTGCCGGCTGAACACGTTCAGCAACTACGAGGCCGTCCGCAAGATCGAGGCCCACGGGGGCGAAGCGTGGATCAGCGACATCGCCGAGTGGGTCTGGTACACCAACTGGGCGCACGGGTACGACCTTCGCCGCCGCGGGCGGCGATTCTCGCTGGCCATGCTGGGCAACAAGGTCAAGCAGTTCGTCCAGAGGCGGGACGAGCACGCGATCGTCGCCCCGCTGGCCGAGGCGTTTGTCGGCTACGAAGAGCCCGACGACATCCACGCCCAGGCCCTCAAGCCCGGCTGGCCCTATCTGCCCGCCGACGGGGCGCGGGGGGAGATGGCCCTGTCGGTGGGCAAGGCGATCTACCTTTACAACAAGGGCGCCGACGGCATCGTGGACATCGCCCCGTTCAGTTGCATGAACGGGATCGTCTCCGAGGGCGTCTACCACGCCGTCGCCGCCGACCACGAGGATATCCCCATCCGTAACTTTTATTTCGACTCGACCACATCGAATATGGATCGTGACCTGGATATCTTCATGGAACTGGCCCAGAGCTACCAGAAGCGAAAAACCCGCCGGCGCCGCTACCCGGCGAGGTTCGAGGCGTAAATGACTCCGCTGAGCACCGCACAGAAACGTTCCGCCGCCCACGCCCCCGAGGCCCGGGCGTGTTCGCCCGCCGAGGCCGACGCCTCGCTGGAGGGCTACCGCCAGAGCATGCGGCGGTTCCTGGCCGCCTCCGGGCGACTGCCCTACGCCACCCAGGCCACCTGCCCTCAGTGCCGCCAGGTCGTGCCGGCGGCGTTCGAACTGGCGGGCAGTCAACTGGTCCTGCGATTCGACTGCCCCACCTGCCCCCCGGTGCGGCAAGTGCATCAGGACGTCATCTGGACGCAGGGCCGGAGCGACTTCCCCGGCAGCCCCACGCACACGCTGGGGGGCCAGCCCATCCAGCCCGTCACCCGCCGCCTGCCCCGCACCGTCAGCACGCTGTGCCCGGAGTGCGGGGCGATCGTCGTCGGTCGCGAGTTCGTCGCCGGCGGGCGAGTGCTCATCGAAAAAACCTGCCCCGAGCACGGGTACTTCTCCGACTGCGTCAACTCCGACGTCCTGCTGTACTCCAAGGCCGCCTGGTGGACCTTCGAGGAAGCCCCGGGCCAGCAGTTCCCGCAAACCCAGGCCTCCGACCCGGCCGGCTGCCCCTCCGACTGCGGGCTGTGCACGAGGCACCTGTCCAGCCCGTGCCTGGCGCAGATCGACCTGACGAACCGGTGCAACATGCGTTGCCCGATCTGCTTCGCCAACGCGGGCGTGACGGGCCGGGTGTACGAGCCGGACTTCGAGGAAATCCGCCGCCAGCTCCAGGTGCTCCGCGACCTCCGCCCCACGCCCTGCACGGCCATCCAGTTCACCGGCGGGGAACCGACGATCCACCCGGACTTCCTGCGGATCGGCTCGACGGCGGGGGAAATGGGCTTCTCGCACATCCAGATCGCCACGAACGGGCTTCGGATGGCCGAGGGCGACTTCGCCCAGCGGTGCGCCCAGGCCGGGCTCCACACGCTGTACCTACAGTTCGACGGCGTGGGCGACGAGGCCCATCGCTACACCCGGAACTACCCCGGGCTGTGGGCGAAGCGACTCGCCGCCATCGACGCCGTCCGGGCCGCGGGAATGAAAATCTGCCTCGTCCCCACCCTCGTCAAGGGAGTCAACGACGACCAGGTCGGCGAGATCTTCCGCTTCGCGGTCGAGCACATCGACGTGGTGAGCGGGATCAGCTTCCAGCCGGTCTCGTTCACGGGTCGCATCCCGCCCGAACAGCGTCACTCGCAGCGGTACACGCTGGGGGACCTGGGCCACGACCTGGCGGCGGCCTCGGGCGCCAGCGCGTTGCGAGACATGTACCCGCTGAGCATCGTCTCGCCGCTGTCGCAGTTGCTGGAGGCCCTGACGGGCCATCCGAAAATCCGCCCGTCCTGCCACCCGGACTGCGCGTTCGGGACGTACTTCCTGGTCGCCCCCGACGGGCGGGCCGTGCCGTTCCCGCAAGTCATCGACGTCGAGGGCATGTTCACGGACATGAACCGGACGGCCGCCCGGATCCGCGCGCGGGGGCGTGTGACGTGGCTGGACCGGATCCGGGTGGCGCGGATGTTCAAGCGGCACTTCCGCCCGGAGTCGGCCCCGGCGGGGCTGACGGTCAAGAAGTTCATCCGGTCGCTGATGGGCATGGTGGACAAGCACGTAGGTCGCGGGCCCGCCGCCGATACGTACAAGACGCTGCTGTGCGCCGGCATGCACTTCCAGGACCGCTACAACTACGACGCCCAACGCGCCCAGCGGTGCGTGATTCTGTACTCGACGCCGGCGGGTGTGTTTCCGTTCTGCACGTACAACTGCGGCCCGGAGTACCGCCCGGCCGTCGAGCGTGACTACGTCCGCGAAAGCGGCTATACTCGACTGTGAGGCCCGAGGCCCGGGCCGGTTCCCAGGGAGAACGACGCATGAAAGCTGCCTCAGCGATAGCGGTGCTGGCGACAGTGACGATCCTTTCCGGTTGCGCCGACCCGGGGCCGGGCATGAAACTCCGCCCCGGCGCCAAAGACGGGCTGGCCCTGACGATGACGATCTCGAAGGCCACCCCGCGCGTCGGTGACCGCGTCAAAGTCGTCGTGACGGCCGCCAACGCAGGCAAGAAACCCATCGCCGTCGCCGCCGAGACCACCGCCCTGGTTCTCCTGGACGTGTGGCGTCCGGCGGGGCAGTCGTGGGACCGATTCAAGCAGTTTCCTGAAGCCGCCGGAACCCGCCTGACCGTCTGGCGGCTCGAACCGGGCGAGGTCAAGACCTTCGAGCTCTTCGTGGATATCACCCCCGACTGGCCCACGGCCGAAACGCTGCGCATGACGGCCCGCCTGAACGGGCGGGCGAACGTGGCGGCCGAGGTCTCCCTGCGCGTCCAGCCGCGCGAGCACGCCGGGTCATGACGCCCGCCCGCGGCGACAATCTTGCGCCCGCCCCGGCCGAGCACACGACGGCCGCCGCCGTCGGAAAGCAGTACCTCGACTCGTTCGCCCCCTCGCAGGCCTCCGACAAGAGCCCCTGCCGCGACGACGACGGGGCGCTCTCCAGCGGGCGTTACGCCGCCAACTCCCCCGCCCTCGCCGACACCGTCACGCCCGAGCACCTGCAACTGGACTACCACCACCCGCTGGAGCGCTGGCTGGGCACGAGGCCGATGCGATGGCTGCTCCGCCGCCTGGCCAAACCCTCCCCCGACGGCACCACGCCGCTCGAACGCGTCATCGGCAGCTACCGCAACGGACAGGCCTCGCGGTGGCAGCGCACGAAGTACTGGTTGCTCCACAAGGTCATCGACCGCTTCCGCGGCACAACGGACGTGCCCACCTTTCGCCGCCTGGCCGAGCACAAGCCCACCCTCCGCGGGCTGGTGATCGTCGCGAGGTCGGTGGGGGAGTTCGGGCTCACCGAGCCGCAGAAGTTCGTCGCCCCGCTGTTCGCCGTCTGGAACTTCACCAACCGCTGCAACCTCGCCTGCCGCCACTGCTACCAGGACAGCGAGAAGAAACCCCTCGCCGGGGAACTGACCCTCGAGGAGAAACTCGACCTCGTCGACCAGATGGGCCTCGCCCACATGCCCATGCTCGCCCTCTCCGGCGGCGAGCCTACCCTCAGCGGCGACCTGCTCCCTGTCATCACCCGGGCGGCCTCCTATGGCATGCATCTGACGATGGCCACCAACGGCACGACCATGACCCCCGAGCGGGCGGCGGAGTTGGCGGCCGCCGGGCTGCGGTACGTGGAGATATCGCTGGACTCGGTCGACCCGGCCCGGCATGACGCCTTCCGGGGCGTGCCGGGGATGTGGGAGAAATCCATCCGGGGCGCGAAGGCCGTCGTCGCCACCCCGGGGCTCCGGCTGGGCGTGGCGATGTGCGTCCACCAGGGCAACTTCCACGAAGTGCCCGCCATGCTGAAGTTCGCCGAGGAGCTCGGGGCCGGCTGCTTCGCCCACTTCAACTTCATCCCCGTCGGGCGCGGGCTGCGGATGGTCGAGGGCGACATCACCCCCGCCCAGCGCGAGCAACTGCTCAAGATGCTCAACGAGAAGATGCAGGCCGGCGGCATGGGCGTGATCTCTACCGCCCCGCAACTGGGGCGGGTCTGCCTGGCCGGTTCGCCCGTCGACGAAGGCCGCACCGCCTGCTCGCACGCCGGCTCGGGCAGCGGCGCCAAGGCCCGCGTCGTCGCCAAGTACCTGGGCGGCTGCGGGGCCGGGCGAACGTATATCTGCATCGAGCCCGCCGGCGACGTCACTCCCTGCGTCTACATGCCCCACCGCGTCATGGGCAACGTGCGGAACAAGCCCCTGATGGCGATCTTTCGCGAGAGCCCTCTCTGGGACATTCTCAACGACCGCACGCAACGGCTGCACCACTGCGAGGTCTGCGTCTTCCGCGACTACTGCGGCGGCTGTCGGGCGCGGGCGGACGCGTACTTCGGTCAACTCCACGCGGGCGACCCCGGGTGTCTGTTCAACCAGAAGCACTGGGACAAACTGGTCGCCGAGGGCGTCGCGGTGGTGAAGGAAGAGACCGACGCGGGGAAGGTGGAGATTACGCCGACGAGACATGGACCGGGGTAGGGGGGGGGGCCGTGAACCAGACGCGTCTTGTGCAACAGAAGCGGTTTCGCTTCTCGATAGAACCCTCGGAGTGTCTCGTTGGGAGGACGGGTGGGAACCCTCCCGCGATGAATCTCCCCCAACGAGGGAATCTCCTCCGACCGAAACTCGTGCGACATGCTCCCCCGTGGATCGTTGGGCAACCAGTGACCGTATCCCGTAAGAATCAAGTGTTGTGCGATCAACACGTCTGCGCCCCCTCTACAGCTCCCACATCTCCTGTTCTTGTCGCAGCGACTTGGGGGGTGCGAGGATCTCTCGGAGGATGACGGCCTGGGCCAGGGCCGAGCCGTGGAGGTGAATGGGCGCCCGCCCGGGCAGGATGACGGAGAGATTGGCCTGGCTCTCGGTGGCGGCGGTCTGGGCGGTGGTCAGGTGCAGTCGGCTCTGCC
>JAPLNA010000230.1:0-59624 GCA_026693065.1 Planctomycetota bacterium | reverse complement strand
GAGCTCTTCCTGCACGCCCTCGCCCAGCGTTTCCCGCCGCGGGGGGCGTTTGGCGACCTGGGCAGCCTGAGCGGCGGCCGCCGCGGCGGCGCGCCGAGCGGCCTTGGACAGCAGGGGCGGACGCGGAACATGCAATTCCTCCGCCTGCCCCTGGGGTCCGACGCCCGGGCGACGGCGGCGGGCGGCCTCTCGCTCCTGGGCCTCCTTCTCCTCCCTCGCCTTGGCGGCGCCTTTAACCAGGCTGCCGACGACCATGAAGACCGCCAGCACGATCAGGCCAATGATGCCGCCGGCGCCGTCGCCTCCGGCGCCCAGGATGACGTGGATGGGTTCCATGGTCGATCAGATTCGCGGCTGTTCGCTGCGGGGCGAGTCCGGCCGGCCGCCCTCTTCGCCCGCGATGCTCTCCCGCATCCGTGTGTCCGACTGGATGTTCTTCAGCCGGTAAAAGTCCATGATGCCCAGGTTGCCTTTGCGGAAGGCCTCCGCGATCGCCAGCGGAACCTCCGCCTCGGCCAGCACGACCTTCGCGCGGTTCTCCTGCACCTTGGCCTTCATTTCCTGTTCCTGTGCCATGGCCATCGCACGGCGTTTCTCGGCCTCGGCCTGGAACCGCCGCTTGTCGGCCTCGGCCTGGTCGGCCTGCAGCTTGGCGCCGACGTTCTCCCCGACGTCCACGTCGGCGATGTCGATCGAGAGAATCTCGAACGCCGTCCCGGCGTCCAGGCCCTTCTGCAGCACGGTCTTGGAAATCCGGTCGGGGTTCTCCAGCACGGTCTTGTAGCTTTCGGCCGAGCCGATCGACGTGACGATGCCCTCGCCCACGCGGGCGATAATCGTTTCTTCCGTCGCACCGCCCACCAGCCGCGAGATGTTCGTGCGGACGGTGACGCGGGCCTTGACCTTCACCTGAATGCCGTCCTTGGCTACCGCGTCGATCGTCACCTTGCCGCTGGCGGGGTTGGGGCAGTCGATGACCTTCGGGTTGACGGAGGTCTGGATGGCCTCGAGGATGTCTCGCCCGGCCAGGTCGATCGCGGTGGCGAGCTTCCAGTCCAGGTTGATGTTGGCGCGGTTGGCGGCGATGAGGGCGCGGACGACGTTCACCGGGCGACCGCCGGCGAGGTAGTGGCTCTCGAGCTCCACGGTGGAGAGCTTCAGCCCCGCCCGCACTGCCTGGATGCGAGAGAGCACGATCACGCTGGGGTTGACCTTTCTCAGCCGCATGCCCACCAGCGCCAAGATGCCCACGCCCGCCCGGGCCGCCAACGCCTGCACCCACAGCCCGAACAGGGGCAGGATCATGCCCATGATTACCAGCCCGATCACCACCAGAATGGCCAGCATGACCCACGCGCCCGGAGGAACCGGAGTATCCGCCGCCAGAATCGTCGCTATCATTGTGTGCCCTTTCAATATGTTGTGCGACCGCCCGGAGGCGGCACAGTGCTTATACCCTGAACGCTAGGCGTCCTCAACCTTTCGCACGATGCAACTGGAGCCCGAAACGCGGATGATGCGGACCTTCCCCCCCCGCTCGATGAGCCCGCCCTCGGCCATCGCGTCGATCCGCCGCCCGCCCGCTCGGACGGCGCCGGCCGGGCGAAGGGGCGTCTCGGCCACGCCGACGCTGTCGATGAGCTTCTCGTAAAACTCCGCCTCGGGGATTCCCTCGGCCTTGCCGACCTCGGTGCTCTTGAGAAAGAGCATCTGCCCGAGCCGCGTCCTGGGCAGGATCTTCACCAGGGCCGTCAGGTAGATCGGCACGCCGACGAGAATGCCCGCCGAGACTCCGACTCCCGCGGCGGTGCTCACCGTGAAGGCGACCCAGGCCGCTCCGACCAGCCCGGCCGTACCCAGCACCGCGAGCAGCCCGAAGGTGGGCGTGAGGATTTCCAGGAACAGCACGACCAGCGAGGCCGCCAGCAGGAGCACGATGATCCATACGGGTTCCATTTACACCTTCTCCACGACGAGCCGGTTTCCTTCGCAACGGATGACTCGCACGTTCGTTCCGGGGTCCAGGGGTTCGCCCTCGGTCATGGCGTCGAAGAGGTCGTTGCCGAAGCGGACGACGCCGACGGGCCTGCACATGCCCGCGACGACGCCCCGGTCGCCCTCGCGGATTCGCAGGACGGGCGAGCCCTCGGGCACGGGGACGCCGGAGGCCCCCGCCGCCTCGGGCAGGAGCAGCTTGTTGGCCAGCGGCACCTTCTCAAAATACCGCATCAGCATTGCCGCCAGGACGATCGCCCCGACGACGCCCAGCCCCAGGCCCGCGAGCCCGCGCTGGAGAACCTGCCAGTCCAACGGGCTGCGAGGGATGGGCACCTCGCCCGGCGCGTGCGGGATCATCACGGCCACCAGGGCTGCCAGGCAGCAGAGGATCCCCACGACGCCCGAGACGGCGAACCCGGGGATGACGAAGATCTCCACGAGGATCAGGACGGCCCCGAGGACGAAGACGATCATCTCGATGGGCCCGGCGAGCCCGGCGATGTATCGCCCGCCGAACAGGGCGGCGAAGCACAGGATCGCCCCGACGCCCGAGACGGCGTGCCCGGGGGCGTGCAGCTCGGCGTAGGCCAGGAACACGCCCGCGGCGATCAGGAGCGTCGTCATCCACGTCGAGGTCATGATGGCGATCAGCGTATCGAGGGCGGTGTCGCTCAGCCGCGTGGGGTCCCCCTGCACGTGCAGCCCGGCCAGCAGGGCCGCCTCGTCGGGCACGACCCGCTCGGCCAGGGCGAACGCGAAGGCCTCATCCGCCGTCAGCGTCAGCACCTCGTTGCCGGGCACGATGCGGCGGAGGTATTCCCATTCGAGCGTTTCTTCAGCGCCGGCCCCGCCGGAGGTGCCGGGGGCGCCGGCTACCCGCGACCGCCAGCGGTTCTTGTCCGGGTCGACGGTGTCCAGCCGCCCGGTGGCGCGGTGGCGGATCAGCCAGACCTCCACGTGCGTCTTCTCCATCGCCGCGCACAAGTCCTCGCTGTAGCCGTTCAACTGCGCCAGCGCCCGCGCGCCGGCGTACTTGTAGGATCGCAACTTGTTCCGCACTTCCTCGTCGGCGGCGTGTTCCATCCGCCCGTCGGGCCCGATCCGGACGGCCAGAGCGTCGCCGATCACGCTGCCCCGGCGGACGACGATTTCGCTGCAGGCCAGCGAGATGATCGCCCCGGCGCTGATGGCCTTGGGGTTCACGAACGCGACGGTGTACGTCTGAGCCAGGTCGCGGGTGATGGCCTGGCAGATCCGGTCCATGGCGGTGATCTCGCCGCCGTACGTATCGACGTCGAAGATGACGAGGTCGGCCCCTTTGCCCCGGCACAGGACGATCTTGCGTTCGACGGTCTCCAGGAGACTCGCGTTGATTTCGCCGTGGATGGGAATGACGAAGGCGTTGCGGACCTCACCCGGCCTCGCGGGCCGCGACGACTGACCCGCCCGGGCCGGGAACCACCCGTCCGCCCTGACTCGCGCGTTCTCGGGCCTGGTCGTCTGTCCCCACGCCGCCGCTGTCAATGCGACGACCGTCAGGAACGCCAGACGCTTGGCAGTGCTCTTCGCCATCCCGCAAACCCTTTCCCCCGCATTATCCTCCCTTCTCCGGCAAATGGCAAGCTCTCGCCTTTCCGGACGTCGACGGCAAGGCCGGGGGCGGTCTGTAGGCGAAGGAAAGAGACGGGGATTAGGGGATTTCTGGATTGGGGGATTAGGATAAATGGATTGGGAGAGGTCTTCTGGAATCTCGGATCTGAGATCTTGGATCTGAGATTCTGTATCCCGGGTGTTTCTCTCCCAATCTCTTTGTCCTCCCATCCCTTTGAATCCCCTAATCCCAGTCTCACTCGCCCAGCCGCCACCGGCCCGCTTTCCGACCATGGGCGCGGGGCGGGAATTCCATGGACATTTGCACGCGAAAAGGTATGAAAGGTGCTTCTGTCGCACAGAGAAACCCCCGCGAGAAAAGGAACGGACAGCCATGGCGAAAACGAACAAGCGGAACGAATGGCCGATACTGAAGCGATACGACCAGGCGCACCTGCGGCGGCTGGCGCTGCCCCTGGGCGGGATCGGGACCGGGACGGTGAGCCTGGGCGGGCTGGGCCATTTCAGGGACTGGGAAATCGCCAACCGACCGGCCAAGGGTTTCACGCCCGGCGGCGACGGCGTGCACGCGGCGTTCTTTGCCATCTACGCCAAGCCCGCCGGCGGCGAGGCCGTCACCAGGGCGCTCATGGGCCCCATCGACACCGCCGACTACGGCGACAACGGCTGCCCGGTGCCCAACCACGGCCTGCCGCGGTTCGCCAAGTGTTCCTTTGCCGCCGCGTATCCGCTGGGGCAGGTGTTCCTGAGCGACCCGGCCATGCCCGTCTCCGTCACGTTGCAGGCATTCAACCCGCTCGTTCCGACCGACGCCGCCGTCAGCAGCATCCCGGTGGCGATTCTCCGGTACGTCGTCACCAACCGCACGAACAAGCCCGTGACGGCGTCGGTGTGCGGCGTGATGCCCAACTTCATCGGGTCCGACGGCACACACTCGATGGTCGAGGGCAACGCCAACGCCTACCGCGAGGGCGCGGCCGTTCGCGGCATTTCCATGACGTCGGCGGCGGCCGACCAGACCACGCCGGCCTGGGGCACGATGGCCCTGACGACGACCACCAGGGGCGCCCTGACGCATCGGACGGCCTGGCTGCCGGCGGGGTGGGGCACGAGCGCTCTGGACTTCTGGGACGACTTCAGCGCCGACGGCAGGCTCGAACCCCGCACCGCCGCACCGGGCCAGAAGCTGCCCGTGGCCTCGCTGGCCGTCGAGATCAAACTGCCCCCCAAGGCCGTCAAGGAAGTCACGTTCCTGATCACGTGGCACTTCCCCAACCGCTACAACTGGTGGCCCCGGACGAAGGAGAATTGCTGCGGCGACACCAAGAAGACCTGCCTGGAGCCCAGCGACTGGATCGGTAACCACTACTGCACGCAGTATGCCGACGCCTGGGCGGTGGCCGAGCGGGTCGCGGGCGAGCTTCCGGCCCTGGAGGCCCGCACCGTCCAGTTCGTCCGGGCGGTCTGCGACGCCAAGCTGCCCCTGGAGGTCAAGGACGCCGCCCTGGCCAACCTGTCCACGCTGAGGACGCAGACCTGCTTCCGCACGCCTGACGGCCACCTGTTCGGCTGGGAGGGCTGCGGCGACACGTGCGGGTGCTGCGAGGGTTCGTGCACCCACGTATGGAACTACGAGAACACGGCCGCGTTCCTGTTCGGCGACCTGGCGATGAGCATGCGCGACGTCGAGTTCGCCTATGCCACGCACGAGAACGGGTACATGAGCTTCCGCGCGAAACTGCCCCTCGACCGCGCCAAGGAGAGCCAACTCGCCGCCGCGGACGGGCAGATGGGCTGCCTGATCAAGATGTACCGCGATTGGCAGCTCTCGGGCGACACGGCGACGCTGGAGCGGCTCTGGCCCAACGTGAAGAAGGCCCTGGCCTTCTGCTGGGTGCCCGGCGGGTGGGACGCCGACCAGGACGGCGTGATGGAAGGCTGCCAGCACAACACGATGGATGTGGAATACTACGGCCCGAACGGGCAGATGGGCGTGTGGTATCTGGGCGCGTTGCGGGCAGGCGAGGAAATGGCCAAGGCCATGGGCGACGCCGAATTCGCCGCCACCTGCCGCGGGCTCTTCGAGCGGGGCAGTAAGTGGCTCGACGAGAACCTCTTCAACGGCGAGTTCTACGAGCACAAGATCCAGGCCCCGGCCGGGGAGATCGCTCCCGGGCTGGCGCTGGGCAAATGGACCCCCGGCGACCCGAAGAACGCCGACTACCAGCTCGGGGCCGCGTGTTTGGTCGATCAGCTCGTGGGGCAGTACCTGGCCCACGTGGCCGGGCTGGGCTATCTCGTCAAACCCGAGAACGTCGCCAAGACGTACAAGGCGATCATGAAGTACAACTACCGGACGGACTTCACGGGGCACTTCAACTGCATGCGGAGTTTCGTGGTGGGCCAGGAGAAGGCCCTGCTGATGGCGGCCTACCCCAAGGACCGCCCGCGGAACCCGTTCCCGTACTTCACCGAGGTGATGACGGGCTTCGAGTACGCCGCGGCGATCGGCATGTTGCAGGAAGGGCAGACCGCCGCCGGGCTCGAGTGCATTCGCAATATCCGCGACCGGTACGACGGCTGGCGGCGGAACCCGTTCAACGAGGCCGAGTGCGGGCACCACTACGCCCGCGCGATGGCGGCCTGGGCGGCGATTCCGACCCTGACGGGCTTCCGGTATTCCGGCGTGGACAAGAGCATGTCCTTCGCCGCCGTGCCGGGCGAGCACTTCTGGTCCAACGGCTACGCGTGGGGCACGTGCACCATCGCCAAGGCCAAGGGCGGCTTCACCGCCAAGCTCGCCGTCCTGGGCGGGCAGGTGGCCCTGGGCTGCTTCGAGCTGGCCGGCGTCGGCTGCAAGTGCCTCGGTGACCTCAAGACGATTCCCGCGGGCAAGAGTCTGACGGTGACTGTCAAGAAATAGGGCTTTTTGGAATCCGGCGGCCAGGGAACCACGAAGCACACAAAGATCACGAAGAACACGAAGGACGGAAAGAAAAGAAGAGAATGATGAGGAATGGAAGAAAGACACCGCCCGGGCGCTTTGCTGTTTCGGCCGCGATGCCTTCTCGTCCCTCTTCTTCCGCCCTTTGTGATCTTCGTGACCTTTGTGTGCTTCGTGGTTCCCCTTGCCGCCCCTAACCTATAACACTCCTTTGGAGTCACGACGATGTCAGAATTCAACGGCCTGGGAATGTCCCTCGGTAACCTGTCGCGCCTGTCCTCCGCCCAGACGCGGAGCATTTCCGCCGAGAACCCCACGGGCGGGAAGGGGGCCGGGGCGATGGCGCCGGCGGACCCGAACGGCCCGGCGCGGGAGCTCGGGCGAGGCTGGAAATGCAGGCCCTGTCACGATGTTGCTCCCGGACAGACGGTGACACTGGCGGACATTGAAGGGCCCGGGGCGATTCAGAGCATGTGGTTCGCCGGCAGCGTGGTCAGCCGCGACTTCATCCTGCGGATCTACTGGGACGGCCAGGCCGCTCCGTCCGTCGAGGTCCCCATCTCGGACTTCTTCGCCATGCCCTGGTCGACGCAGTGCATGGGCTGGCCCTACTGTCCCGTCAACAGCCTGCCCGTGGCGGTCAACCCCCGCGCGGGGCTGAACTGTTTCTGGGAGATGCCCTTCCGCAAGAGCTGCCGCGTGACGGTCGAGAACCGCCACCCGACGGCCGTCGGGGGGTGCTTCCACCAGATCAACTACACCCTCACGAGCGTGCCGGACGACTGCGCGTACTTCCACGCCCAGTTCCGCCGCGTGAATCCGCTGCCGTACGCCCAGGAGTACGTGATCCTGGACGGCGTGAAGGGGCGCGGGCATTACGTCGGCACGGTGATGGGGTGGGGGGTCAACAACAGCGGCTGGTTCGGCGAGGGCGAGATCAAGTTCTTCATCGACGGCGACGGCGAGTTCCCGACGATCTGCGGCACGGGCACGGAGGATTACTTCGGCGGCTCGTACAACTGGGACGTCAACGGCAAGTACGTCGAGTATTCGACGGCCTTCATGGGCATGCACTACGTCCACCGCCCCGACGGCACGTACCAGAGCCAGCACCGCCACGGCATGTACCGCTGGCACGTGATGGACCCGGTGCGGTTCGGGAAGGACCTCCGCGTGCGGATCCAGGCCCTGGGCTGGCGGACGGAGGGGCGGTACTACCCCGGGCAGCACGACCTGTGCTCGGTGGCGTACTGGTATCAGACGCTTCCGGCGGCCCCGTTCCCCGCGCTGGGCGACCGCAACGCGTTGGAAATCGTTTGAGTTCATTACCGAGGAGCAATTCATGGCTGCCATGACAAGCAAAGAGCGGATCCCGCGGATCGTCCGCCGCCAGAGCGTCGACCGGATCGGGGTGCTCGAGGGCTTCTGGCCCGACACGCTCGTGCGGTGGCGCAAGGAAGGGCACCTGGGGGCCGAGGAAGACCCGGAACGCCACTTCGCCCTCGACGCCCGCGAGGCCGGGTGGGTCACCCCCACGGCCAACCTGGACTGGAAAGACCAGGTCATCGAGGAGAACGACGAGCACAAACTCGTGCTCGACGGCAACGGGGCGAAGCTGCGGTGGTGGAAGGGGCGCAGCGGCACGCCCGAGCACGTGGACTTCACCGTCAAGGACCGCCGCTCGTGGGAGGAGCACGCCCGGCCGTTCCTGGCGGATACGTCGCTGTACCGCCGGCGGAGCACCGTCGACTGGTGCAAGAACACCCGGGTCTCCTGCGAGGCCGACGGCAAATGCTACAAGTGCATGAGCATTAATGTATTCGAGTGCATGCACCCGCTCTGCGGGCACGAGCACATGCTCATGGGCATGATCGCCGAACCGGAGTGGGTCCACGACATGTGCCACGTCTTCGGCGACATGATCGCCGCCTGCCTCGAGATCATGTTCTCCGAGGGCGGCACGCCGGACATCATGTGGTTCTACGAGGACATGGGCTTCAAGGAACGCCCCTTCATGTCGCCGGCGATGTACAACGAGTTCATCCTGCCGGCCCACAAGAAGACCTTCGCCGTCGCCAAGCGTCACAACGTGCCCATCGTGGTGCACTCCTGCGGGTTCGTCGAGCCCCTCGTGCCCGGGCTGATCGAGGCGGGCATGGACTGCCTTCAGGCCATCGAAACCAAGGCCGGCATGGATCTCGTGCGGCTCAAGAAAGCCTACGGCGACCGCATCTCCTTCTGTGGCGGCATGGACGTGCGAAAGCTCGAGACCAACGACCTGGCGATCGTCCAGGCCGAGCTGGACGCCAAGCTCCCCATCGCGATGGCCGGCGGCGGGTACATCCTGCACTCCGACCACAGCATCCCCCAGAGCGTGGACTACAAGACCTACCGCTTCTTCCGCGACCGCGGGCTGGAGATGGGGACGTACTGAAGAAGCATCGGTTAACGAATTACTGGTTACTGATTACGGGTTACGCGATCGTCAGACTGTGACGCGTAATCAGTAACCAGTAATCGGTAATCGGTAAACCGGTAGGTTTTACTTCTTCTTCGCCAGATTCGCCTTGTCCGAGGCGGCGGCGATTCGCCGGGCCGCCGCCCGGTCCTTCTTCATCTCCGTCACCGTCTTGGTGTGCAGCCTCGCCACGCCCTTCGTGCCCTTCGTCCCCAGCCGCTTCTCGCTCGCAAGCCTCTTGGCGGCCTTGGCAATCTCGCCGCGGTACTGCGGCAGCCACTTGGCCTGGGCGACGAGCATCTCGTCGGTCATCTGGGAGATCTCGTTGGGGTCGCAGACGGCCCCGACGAGGGGGTCCATCATCATCGCCTGCTTGAGCAGGTCGACGTCGCCGTACACAGCCGCCTCGACGGCCAGCCGCTGCACGTGGATCGACGCGCTGCACACGGCCGCACAGCCCAACGGCAGGTCGCCCACCTTCGGGATGCTCACCCCGTTGCGGTCGACGTACCCGGGCACTTCGACGATGGCGTCGTCGGGCAGGTTGGTGATGCACCCGTTATTGGGCACGTTGAAGTGCCCGCGGTAGACCTTCCCGGTCTCGAGCCCCTCGATGATGTAACTGCCGTGCTCCCCGCCGCGGTGCTGGGGCGAGATCGGCGGCACGTCGGCCTTCAGCCAGTTGTCGAAGTCCGTCTCGAACCAGTTACGCCCCTCCGTGCACACGCGGAGATACCCGCCCGTCTCGCCGTTGATCCAGCAGCCCAGGTCGATCCAGTTCTTGATCTCCTTCGTCCGCTTGCGATACCAGGGCACGTACTCCGACAGGTGCCCGTTGGATTCGGTGCTGTAGTAGCCGAACCGCTTGAGCATGTCGATGCGGACCTTCTCGGTCTTCGAATACTCCGGGTGCTTCTGGAAGCCTTCCAGCAGGCGGTCGCACCAGTCTTCGCCCTTGTAGATCACCTGGACGTACCACGTCTGGTGATTGATGCCGGCGCAGATGATGTCGACGTCCCTGGTCGAGACCTTCGTGTAGCCGGGCCTGCCGGGCTTCTTGCCCTTGTTGACGAGCAACTCGATCACCGTGGCGATCTGCCAGTGCCCGCCCATCACGCCGTGGCAGAGCCCGATCGTCGGCACGCCGCCGAAGTGATTGGCCGCCCAGGTGTTCATCGCGTTGGGGTTGGCGTAGTTCAGGAACAGGGCGTTCTCGTTGGCGACCTCGCGGATGTCGTGGCAGAAATCCAGCACGCAGGGGATATTCCGCTGGCCGTACATGATCCCGCCGGCGCACAGCGTGTCGCCCACGCACTGGTCCACGCCGTACTTGAGCGGAATGTCGATATCGAGCTTGAAGGCCTCCAGCCCGCCGATGCGGGTGCAGTTGATGACGTAGTCGGCCCCCTCGAGGACCTTGAGGCGATTGGTCGTCGCGTCGATCGTCGCCGGCAGCTTGTTCTCGCGGATATCCTTCCGGCACAGGGCGGTCACCATGTCCAGGTTCCGCTTGTTGATGTCCGTGAAACCGAACTGCGTGTCCTTCAACTCGGGCACGGCCAGTATGTCGCGGAACAGCCCGCGCGTGAACCCCACGCTGCCGGCCCCGATGAACGCCACTTTGATAGCCACTGTCAGACTCCTCTTGAAATACGCCCGTCCGGTCCGCCGGACGCTTTCTTCGTTCCGTTGCTGGTATCCGCAATCGCCGCTCAAGTCAAGCCCATTCGCCCTCTCGCGGTGGTCGTGATCCGCGGCCATGCGACGTGGGGGGAACCACGAAGAACACAAAGAACACAAAGAGCACAAAGAGCAGCGGGAAATAGAACAAAGAGCCGCAAAGGCTTTCGACTCACCCGAGGTGCTTGCTCCTTCTTCCGTTCTCCCGGCCCTTCTCTTTCCGTCTTGCTGTCCTTTGTGTCCTTCGTGGTCTTCGTGTCCTTCGTGGTTCCCCCTCGCCCTCTTGTTCACAGTGCTGCCTTCGCTTAGACTCACCGGCCGAACCATTCCGGAAGGAGTCGCCACATGGCCAAATATACGATCGGGCTGGATTACGGGACAAACTCGGTGCGGGCGCTGCTCGTCGACGTCGCCGACGGCCGCGAAGTGGCCACCGCCGTCTGGACCTACGCCCACGGGCGACAGGGCGTGATCCTCTCACGAGACCCCAACCTCGCCCGCCAGCACCCGGCCGACTACCTCAAAGGGGCCGAAACCACCATCGGCCAGGTCCTCGCCGCGGCGCGCAAGGCCGTCAAGGGCTTCAAGCCCGCCGACGTCATCGGCATCGGCGTGGACACCACCGGCTCGACCCCGCTGCCCGTGGACAAGGCCGGCGTGCCCCTGGCGTTCAAGAAGCCCTTCGCCAAAGACCCCGCCGCGATGGCCTGGCTATGGAAGGACCACACCGGCGTCGCCGAGGCTTCGGAGATCACCGCCCTGGCCCGCACCACCCGCCCGCAGTACCTCGCCAAGTGCGGCGGCACGTACAGCAGCGAGTGGTTCTTCAGCAAACTGCTGCACTGCCTGCGGACCAGCCCGCGCGTGTTCCGGGCGGCGTACACGTGGGTG
The DNA here is from genome assembly GCA_026693065.1 of Planctomycetota bacterium. Taxonomy (GTDB): domain Bacteria; phylum Planctomycetota; class Phycisphaerae; order SM23-33; family SM23-33; genus JAPLNA01. Next base: position 48,042 of record JAPLNA010000230.1, on the reverse strand, counting down.
GAGATCGCCGACTGGATTCCCGCGGCCCTGACGGGCACGGAGGCGCCCGACAAACTCACCGTCTGCGTCTGCGCCGCCGGGCACAAGGCGATGTACCACGACCAGTGGGGTGGCTACCCCGACGCGGAGTTTCTCTCCGCCCTCGATCCGGAACTGGGCGCACTCCGCGGGCGGCTCAAAGACAAGGCCCACGCCATCGACCGCTCCGTGGGCGGGCTGACGGACCAGTGGGCCCGGCGCACCGGCCTGGCCGCGGGCATCCCGGTCGCCGTTGGGGCCTTCGACGCCCACCTCGGCGCCGTCGGCGCGGGAATCGCCCCGGGCACGCTGGTAAAAATCATCGGCACGAGCGGGTGCGACATGATGGTGGCCCCGCTCGCCCAGGCCCTGCCCGACGTGCCCGGGCTGTGCGGCATCGTGCCCGAGAGCATCCTGCCGGGCTACTTCGGGCTGGAGGCGGGCCAGTCGGCTGTGGGGGATATCTTCAACTGGTTCGTGAACTACATTCAGCCCGGCGGCAAGGCCGGCACACACGAGGCCCTGACGGCCGGCGCCGCCAAACTCGCACCCGGCGAGAGCGGGCTGCTCGCCCTCGACTGGAACAACGGCAACCGCACGATCCTTGTCGACCAGCGGCTCACCGGGCTGCTGCTCGGGCAGACGCTTTACACCACGCCGGCGGAGATCTACCGCGCCCTGATCGAGGCGACGGCCTTCGGGGCGCTGACGATCATCAACCGCTTCGAGGAATACGGCGTGAAGGTCCGCCAGGTTGTCACCGCCGGCGGCATCGCCGAGAAGAACCCGCTGCTGATGCAGATCTACGCCGACGTGACCGGCCGCCCGATGAAGATCTCGCGGTCGTCCCAGACGTGTGCGTTGGGTTCGGCGATGGCCGGGGCGGTCGCCGCGGGCAAGAAGGCCGGCGGGCATGCCACCTTCGCCGCCGCCCAGAAGGCCATGAGCGCCCTCAAGCCCAAGGCCTACAAACCCAACCGGGCCGCCCACAAGGTCTACGCCAGACTCTACGCCCTCTACCGCCAACTGCACGACGCCCTGGGCACGACGACGGCGAAGGGCAACCTGCATAACGTAATGAAGGATCTGCTGACGATCCGCAACGAGGCGAGGAAGTGACGGCTCGGAGAGCCAAATCCGAAGCACGAAATCCGAAACTCGAAACAATACCCAAACTCAAATGACCGAAATCCGAAACTACACAAGGACATCCGCCGGCGCAGGGATTCCTTCCGGTGTTTTGGACATTTGAGTTTTTCCGTTTTGGATTTGTTTCGGATTTCGTGCTTCGAATTTCGGATTTGTCGCCTCCGCGGCCCATCGGCATGACGATCATCGAACAACAACACGACACCTGGATGTCCGCCGCCCTCGAAGAAGCGGCCGCGGCCGAGGCCGCCGGCGACGTGCCCATCGGCGCCGTGATCGCACGGGAGGGCCTTGTCGTCGCCCGGGCGCACAACCGGCGGATCATCGACGCCGACCCGACCGCGCACGCCGAGCTGCTGGCGATTCGCGCCGCCGCGGCCGCCCTGGGCGACTGGCGGCTGGAAGGCTGCACGCTCGTCGTCACGCTCGAACCGTGCTGCATGTGCGCCGGGGCGATCGTGCTGGCGCGGATCGAACGCGTGGTCTACGGCGCCGCCGACCCGAAGGCCGGCGCCGTCGATACGCTGTATCGCCTGTGCAACGACCCCCGCCTCAACCACCAGGTCGACGTCGTCGCGGGCGTCCGGGCGCGGGAGTGTGGCGACCTGCTCACCGAGTTCTTCCGCAAGCAGCGGGCGATGGGCAAGAAATGAAGCCCCGTCTCGCCGCGGGCTCTACAATACGGATGTAGGCGTTCCGACACGTTTGTCCGTGGGAGAAACGGCATGTTCGGCATTCGCGAAAGCGGCAGTTCGGTTCACCGCGAGGTCATCGGCGGGCTGACCACCTTCATGGCGATGAGCTACATCCTCTTCGTCCAGCCGGAGGTGCTGGCCCTGGCGGGCATGGACCGCGGCGGGGTTTTTATGGCCACCTGCCTGTCCTCGGCCGCCGCGTGCTTCCTCATGGGCCTGCTGGCCAATTACCCCGTCGCCCTGGCCCCGGGTATGGGCGAGAACTTCTTCTTCGTGTTCACCCTGTGCGGCGTGGCAGGGGGGAGCTTCAAGCTCTCCTGGCAGGAGGCCCTGGCGCTGACGGCCGTCGTGGGCGTGGTGTTCCTGGCGTTGTCGCTGGTGGAATTCCGCTCGAAGATCCTGGCGGCCATCCCCGCGAGCCTGAAGACCGGCATCACCGCGGGCATCGGGCTGTTCATCACGCTCATCGGGCTCCAGTACGCCAACGTCGTTGTCGCCAGCCCAGCCACCAGCGTCACGCTGGCGCCCATGCCGGGCAACTACGTGGCGGGGCTGGCCCTGCTGGGCCTGGCCGTCACGGGCGCCCTGGTGGCCTACCGCGTGCCGGGGGCCATCCTGCTGGGCATCCTCTTCACCACCGCCGCGGCCTGGGCGGCCGGGCAGATCTGGCACGTGCCCGCCGTCGCGTGGCGGTATCCCGTCGGCACGCCGCACGGGCTGGAGGCCACCGCCGGCGGTCTGCTCGCCGGCTTTGCCGGACTGTGGGACAAGCTTCTCAGCAAAGACTCCCTCAACGTGGTGATCCTGGGCTTCGTGCTTCTGTTCATGGCCGTCTTCGACACAGTCGGCACGCTGGTGGGGGTGGGGCAGCGAGCGGGGCTGATGCGGGATGGGCGGCTCCTCCGGGCCGAACGCGCCCTCGCCGCGGACGCCGCCGGCACCGTCGTCGGGGCCGCCCTGGGCACGAGCACCGTCACGTGCTACATCGAGTCGGCCGCGGGCGTGACGGCCGGCGCCCGCACGGGTCTGGCCACTATCGTCACCGGGTTGTGCCTGGTCGCCGCCCTGTTTTTCCAGCCGCTGGTGGGCATGGTCGGGGCGGGAATCCCCGTGGGCAAGGGGCTGGCCTACCCGACGATCGCCCCGGCCCTGATCCTCGTCGGGGCCATGATGATGCGATCCCTCCGCGACATCCCCTGGGACGACGTCACCGAAGCCCTCCCCGCCTTCCTCACCATGGTCATGATGCCCTTCGGCTACTCGATCGCCGCGGGCATCGCCATCGGCTTCATCAGTTACGCCGCCCTGAAACTTCTGACCGCCCGCCCGCGCCAGTGCCCCCTCGCCGTTTACATTCTCGCTGCCCTGTTCATCCTCCAATACCTGGTCATGCCTCACTGATCCGCTCCCATCCCCTTCCCCAAGCCGCTTGCGGCTTCGCGAGGGCTCTCCTTCCCGTTATACTATCCCCTCGTTCCCTCGCTCCCCACGAAAGGACCACCACCATGGCAAAGAAGATCGCGATGATCGGGGCCGGTAGCGTCGTGTTCTGCAAGACGCTCATGAGCGACATCCTGGCCACCCCCGCCCTCGCCGACAGCCAGTTCGCCCTCATGAGCCGCACCGAACCCAAGCTCAAGCGGATGGAGGCCTTCGCCCGGCGGATGATCCAAGAGAACGGCCTGAAGGCCACCGTCTGGAGCACGCTCGATCGCGGGGCCGCCATCAAGGACGCCGACTTCGTCGTCGTCATGATCCAGGTCGGCGGGACCGAGGCCTTCGGCATCGACTACCACGTCCCGCTCAAGTACGGCGTGGACCAGTGCATCGGCGATTCACTCGGCCCGGGCGGCGTTTTCCGCGGGCTCCGCAGCACCCCCGTGCTCACCGACATCGCCCGCGACATGGAGCGCCTCGCTCGCCCCGGGGCCGTCATGCTGCAATACGCCAACCCGATGGCCGCCAACTGCCTCGCCCTCGGCCGCGCGACCAACGTGCCCTTCGTGGGCCTGTGTCACGGCGTGCAGACCACCCTCGACCTGATCGCCGGCTACTGTCGCGTGCCCAAGGACGAGATCCGCTACGTCTGCGGCGGCATCAACCACATGGACTGGTTCCTCAAGCTCGAACACAACGGCCGGGATTTGTACCCGCAACTCCGCGAGCTTTTCGAGAAGCCCGAGTACTACAAGAACGAAAAGGTCCGCGGCGAAGTCTTCCGCCACTTCGGGTACTTCATGACCGAATCCACCGGCCACCTGAGCGAGTACGTCCCCTGGTTCCGCAAGAATCGCAAGGCCTTGGACCTCTACTGCGACGAGCCGGCCTTCGGCGGCGAGAGCGGCGCCTACTACCACTACTCCAAGGCCCTGGAGGCCAAGTACGCCAACCACGATCCCCTCGAGTTCGAGGACGCCAAAATCACCCGTCGTTCCTGCGAGTACTGCTCCTACATCATGGAGGCCATCGTCACGGGTAAACCCTTCGGCTTCATGGGCAACGTGCCCAACCGCGGCTACATCACCAACCTCCCCGACGGGGCCTGCGTGGAAGTGCCCACCTTCGCCGACGCTACCGGCCTGCATCCTACCGTCATCGGCGATCTCCCTCCCCAACTCGCCGCGGCCTGCCAGAGCAACATCAACGTCCAGACCCTCGCCGCCATCGCCGGCCTTTCCGGCGACACCGAAGCCATCGTCCACGCCGTCGCCATGGACCCTCTCACCAGCGCCGTCTGCACCCTCAAGGAAATCCGCGACATGTGCTCCGAGATGCTCGAAGCCCAGCGCGCGTGGCTGCCCCAGTTCGCCGGCAAGACCATCCGCCCCACCCCCACCATCAGCATCCCCGCCGACTGCCAACCCGTCGACGTTCCCCTCGACCCGGCCCTGGCGATCGCGAAGCGATTTGGGGAGTTGATCCAGAGGAAGACGGACTGAAGGAAGTAGCGGGGGAGGGACTAACCGCCGAGAACGCCGAGAACGCAGAGAAGAAGATGTCCCTTTTCGGCCTGAAGACCCGTTGGGAATACGGCCCGGGGCACAGCCCGCGATGGCGGCGCCCTGGGTGGCCGTGGCCGCCCCATCTTTGAGCCCTGAAAGGGCGAAAGTAATTCGGCCCTTTCCTCAGTTCTCCTGGCCCTCCAGGTTCGTCGGGCGGGTAGTCGACTCCTCTGCATTCTTTCGAGCAGCGTATTCCCGGGCCCTCTGCAGAAGTACCTCGGCCTCGGCCTGGATCTCGGGCATACGGTCGATCAACATCTTGGTGCTCGCATACGGAGACTCGGTCCTCCACTTGGATATCAAACCCATCACCTCCTTATCGCTGAATTGGGGCCAAGCCTTCTTCACGGCAGCTCGCAATGCGGCCTCTTCACGCTTTTCTGGAGTTGGCCACAGGTGTGCTACCGTTAGCGTTACGGCAACGCCAAGAATCAGTCCCACGATTCCACCGATTAGTAGGTTCCGCATGACTTCTCCTTCTTGCACCGTCGAAAGATGAGATGGGAGGCAAATGCTCCTTCCGTCCGGGAATCGGCAGGCTTGCCCTCATTTCGGCAAGTCTCCCGGATTGCAGGAATCCTCCGGAGGAGGAGCGAACTGGTGCTCCTCGAGCCGGCGACGGGCGATAGCTAACTGTTCTGGGGAAAACAGGCCTCGCCAAGGGCACTTCAGCACGAGGTACTCAACGCTCAGGTCCAGACGACATCCCCGCAAGTAGAGTTCAGTGAATCCATCGGAAGGCTGGCCGGTCGCCAACAATGCTTGCGCAGCGCCGATGCCCCCGCGCTCATTCACCATTCGCAGGAACCGCGTGGCGCGATAGGGCGGCTTCAAACGCAACGCCGCTTCGTAGATCCCCAACATCTCTTGGTGGAACTTCTGCTCAATCCCGGTAGGACGTTCCGTAGTCGTGCCTCTCTCGGGTACTTGGCCAGCAAGCGGCCGTTCGGTCATTCAGAAGTATCATTTCAATCGCGGAACTCTTCAAGACCCTCTCGTCAATGGATCCAAGAAACCTTCTCATCCAAGGATCGGGACGCTCTCGGGTGGGCGGTCACCCGGGGACGCCGGATTCGAGGCGGTAGACCATGGCCCAGGGGCGGTCGATCTGCCCGCGTTCGATGACTTCCAGGGGTGTCAGGCCGTCGAAGGAGGGGTTGGGCTTCTGGAGCCAGGGGTCGATGACCTCGGCCTTGACGACGTGGGCCAAGGCACGACGCAGGGCCTTCAGGTCGCGGGCGGCGTTGCCGTGTTGTTTCTTCTTGCCGGCCATACGATGGATTCCGGTTGCCGATGCCCGATCATGCACTCCGGCGAAGTCCTCTACCGGTTCCGATTCTTCCGGTCGGGAGGCGAGGCGATCAACTTCAGAACGGAGGCTTCTACGTGGCGAAGGCGGTGGTCGACGAACTCGTGGCGGACTTGATCGATCGTGGCGTAATCCGCGAATGTACGATACTCGGTCCCCTGGGCGGAAGCCAGATACCGGGCGACGCACGAGGCGTCCTTCAGGGGGCGGTAGTGCTTCCAGATCTCGTCGTATCGCCGATTGCCGCGGAGCAGGCCCTCGCGGATCTGGTGATTCCGCCCGTGTTCCATGGGGTGCTCATGGGCGAACAAGGCTTCCACGAAATGCACAGCCGCATTACTTGGCATTGGCGAAGACCATCACCTGGCCCGATTCCATGAAGGATGCCGCCCCGCTGTCGTCGACGGCGGGAAGCGCCATTACGTCCAGCGGAATCAGGTCGAGCGATTCATCCCGGGCGACGTCCATGTCCAGTGCCGTCAAGTCGTCGGCCAGGTGGCGGTCGTATCGCGCGGTGGATTGGACGACGAGAAACAACAGCCGCCCCTCGCGTTGGGTCAGGAAGGCCTTGCGGACGGTTGCCTTGTGGGCTGCCAGCCACGCGCCCAGTTTGGGCAACAGGACGTTTTCGAGCTGCTTGCCGAAGCGAATGGCCTTGTCTCCCTCGGCGCACGCCGCCGCCGCCTGCTCGATCGTCAACACGAAACGATCCTGGTCCTGGGCCGTCACCACAACCTTCCCCTGGTCGTTGCAGTTCAACCGGATCACGTTTCCCAATGCCGCTGGCGTCATGGTCTGTTCCTCGCCGAAAGTCGGCCACTGCGATTCACTTTACCGCGCCGCTTCGCCCCGGTCAAGCCCCGCCTGCGCCACGCGACGGAAGTATTCTTCCCGGCAGTTGCGTTCCACGGAGAGCATCGTCGCAAACGCATCAGAGAAATCCACAGCACCCGTGGTGAAGAGCCCGTGGCCGTAGACGATGCCCGCGGTGTGGCCGGAGGCGAAGACGGGGGGGAGGGTGGTGGCCAGGCCGAACTGGCCCGCGCCCACTTCGCCCGGGACGACCGGGACGCCGCAGACGGAGCGGATCTCGGGGCACTTGATGTGACACTCGCCCTCGCGATCGCAGTGGGCCTTGGGGCAGTCCATCGAGAGGATCACGCTGAACTTGGGGTGCCCGTGCAGCACGGCGGTGCAGCCGCTGCGGAGGGCGATCTCGTGGTGGGCTTTCAGCTCGCTGGAGGCCGTCAGGCCGGCGCAGCTCGAGCCGTCCATCGGGCAGCCGTCGATGCGGCCGGGAAGTTCGTCCAGGCTGCTGCCGGTTTGCGTGATGAAGAGGGTGTCCCCGCGGCGGCAGGAGACGTTGCCGAAGAACGAATCGACCATGTGGTACTCGACGGTGAGCCGCCCGGCCTCCCAGATGGCTTCGAGCACGGCTGAGTCGCTGGTGAAGGGCCCGCGCCGGACGGCCGGGGGAGTTTCCGGCAGGGGGTTGGGCATGGCAGCGGCCAGCTCGAAGACCGCCCGCTGCTCAGGCGTGAGTGTGCCGGCGCGGGCGTCTCGCAGGTAGTCCAGGTGGAATTTCACGTAACAGGCAAAGCACACGGAGCTGAAGGTGACGAAGGCCTGCTCGGGGCTGACCGCCCCGAAGGTGACGATGCCCTCGCCCGGGATGGTGACGCTCTTTCGTCGGCGGAGGGCGGCGGCGATGGTCTTGGCGGAAAACTCCCGGGCCACGGGAAGGTCGTGGAAGAACGTGCGGCTTTCGCAGTCGATGGGAAAGATGGCCTCGTCGGCGCGGGCGGCGAGGTAGTCGATGATGGCCGCGTAGGGCTGGGCTGGGCGGGCGAACAGCAGCGAGTTGATGCTGAGGGTGTCGAACAGCGTCGCCAGCAGGGCCGTCCGCTTGTCCGGGCGGTTCCAGACAATCTCGGAGTCCAGCCCGGCCAGCAGGGGCTCGCCCGGGGCCGCCAGGCCGTGCGAGACGAGCTTGTCGGCGTATTTGCGGATCAATCGTTCCATGGCAGATTCAGTTGGCGGGCCTTCTCGCGAGTGGGCATTCCGTTTTCGTTCAGGCCCCGGACTTTGTAGTAGTTGGCGCGGGCCTGGAGAAAATCGGCCCGGTCGATGGGGTGGACGTCGATGCCATCGCCGCTGGAGCCGGGCTCGGTGAAGAAGCGGGCAGGCAGGTCGTCGTCCGCAGCGGCAAAACCGTTAGTGGCGTTCATCATCCGCTCGTTGTAATAGATCCGCTCGCCGGCGTTGAGGAGTTGCTGGGCGGAGGCCCCCTGGCCCGTGACGGCCGAGAAGGCGCGGGAGTATTCCTCCAGCGAGCAGGCGAAGAAGATGAACTGACAGGCCGTCAGGGAATCGACGGCGGCGTTGGCGTCTTCGGAGATCTTGATGATGCGGGCCTTGCCGCTGAACGTGAAGCGGTCGGTGGCGACGGGCTTTCGCAGGACCTCGTGGGTGATGGGGTAGGCCCGCAGGTGGTCGCCGCCGGCGGTGCTGGTGGCGTAGCCCAGGGCCAGCCCGTAGGCCCCGCGCGGGTCGCAGGCGGGCAGTTCTTGTTTCTTGACGGACATGGATAGCTCGGGCCGACCTTGGGCGGCGGCGTATCGCCACGACCCGTCGGCCAGCTCGCTCGGGCGTGGTGGTTTGTCCCAGCAGCTCGGCCCGGCAGGCAATGGCGCCGGCGACGGAGATCGGTTCGAGCCCGAGCTCGCGGCAGCGGTCGTTGGCCTCGACGACGGCGGGGAGGCTGTCGTTCTCGATGAGGGCGGAGAAGTGCGACATCGTCTCGAACTCGGGCAGGATGTGCCCGTCGTTCCGGCGGAGCTTGCAGAGCACCTGGCAGCCGCGACAGCCGGCGGAGGTGGGGTGATACGCCTGGCGATAGGCCCAGGCGTTCATGGCCGCGGCGTTGTGGAAGTGGGTGCGGCGGAAGTTGGCGGTGGGCATCATTCGTCGCGAGCCGATCAGGTCGTAGAGAGCGCCCGTGCCGAAGTGGGCGATGCCCAGTTCGCCCATGAGGGCGGGGGAGGCGTCGATGAGGCGCCCGATGGCCTGGCTGGCCCCGGCCAGGGCCTGTTCGTCGGCGACGGCGACCCGCCCGGTGCCGCGAACGCTGATGAACTTGAGGCCCTTGGCGCCCCAGGCGGCGCCGAGCCCGCCTCGCCCGGCGGTGTAGTAGCGGTCGACCAGGACGGCCGCCAGGAGGGAGCGGTTCTCGCCCGCCGGGCCGATCGCCGCGCCGGGGGCGTCGCCGAGGGCGTGGAAGACCGCCCCGACCTCCGCGCCGCGCAGGGGCTCGGCGTTGACGAGCCGGACGGCCCCGTCGTGGATCTCCAGACCTCGAAGCCCGGGCGCCCGGCCCGTGATAATGATGCCGTCGAGCCCGGCGTGCTGGATCTCCGTGCCGAGCGAGCCGCCCACGCCGGCGGTGGTGATCGTGCCGGTCAGGGGCGAGCGTCCGGCGAGCACCATCAGCCCGGACGTCGGGCAGGCCGTGCCCGTCAGCGGGCCGGTGAACAGCAGCAGGGGCGAATCGGGGTCGTCCCAGGGCTTCGTGACGGCCGGGCGCAGGTAATGCCCAGCCAGCCCGCGCCCGCCGAGGCACTCGTGGCGAAGCGATTCGGGGATGGTTTCAAACTCATGCCGCCCGGTCGTGAGATCGACGCGGAGGAGCTTGCCCGTCCAGCCTGTGATTGGTGCACTCATGGTAGAGCGGCATTATACGCCAAGCTCGACGGCCACGCCGCGCGGATGGCGAAGAAGTTCTGTCCACGGATTACACGGATTGCACGGAACGAAACGAGAACGGGCAGAAGAAACGAACGCACGCACAGCCCGTTTCTCTGCCGGTTCACGGCGGGCACTTGGCGCAGATGGATCGGAAGAGGGCGGTGGAGAGGTAGCGGTCGCCGCGGTCGGGGATGAGCGTGACGACGGTGCCGCTGGTCATGTCGGCGGCCAGTTGCAGGGCGCCGGCGACGGCGGCGCCGGAGGAGAGCCCGGCGAAGATGCCCTCCTCGACCGCCAGCCGCCGCGTGATCTCGAAGGCCGGCTCGTCCGCCATCGCCAGCACGCCGTCCAGCCGCGATCGGTCGTAGATCCCGGGCACGATGGACTCGGTCATGTTCTTGAGGCCCTGGATGGTGTGGCCGGCGACGGGCTCGACGCCGAAGACCTTCACGGCGGGCTTACGTTCCTTGAGATACCGCGAGACGCCCATGAGCGTGCCGGTCGTTCCCATCCCGGTGACGAAGACGTCCACCTCGCCGCCGCTCTGCTGCCAGATCTCCGGGCCGGTGGTCTCGTAGTGCGCCTGCACGTTGGCGGGGTTGGTGAACTGGTCGGGCATGAAGTACATCTCGGGCCTTTCCGCGAGCATTCGCTGGGCCATCCGGATGGCCCCGTCGGTGCTCTCCCGGGCCGGGGTGAGGACGACCCGCGCGCCGTAGGCCTGCAACACCTGGCGGCGCTCGACGCTGACGCACTCGGGCAAGGTCAGCGTGATGCGATATCCGCCCGCGGCGGCGATCATCGCCAGGGCGATTCCCGTGTTGCCCGAGGTGGGCTCGAGGATGATCTTGTCCCGGGTGAGCGTTCCGGCGCGCTCGGCCTGGCGGATCATGTACAGGGCCGGGCGATCCTTCACGGAGCCGCCGGGGTTGTCGCCCTCGAGTTTGGCCAGCACCCGGACGCGGGGGTTCGGGTTGATCCTCGTCAGCTCCACCAGCGGCGTGTTGCCAATCACGGTCAGTACGCTCATCGATTACCTCGTATGCCGCCGGGATGGCGGGGGAAACGCATCATCCACAGATTACTCGGATTCCACGGATTGAAAAGAGGGAAAGCAGAAGCGGTTCTCCATTTCTCGTTTCCCATGCGTGACGTTCGTGCCATTCATGGACGGCTCGTCCGCTTGTTTCTTCTTCTCAATCCGTGCAATCCGCGTAATCCGTGGACCTTTGTCCCGTTCTCTTCACCGCTTCCCGCCCATCACCTGCCTTGGGTCCTGACGCAGGGCCTGGGTCAGGAGAGTGTACAGCTCCGGGTGGCGGGCGGCCAGTTTCGCCGGGCGGGTGAAGAAACACTCGACCATGACGGCGAAGAACTCCTCCTCGTCGGTGTAGGCGTACTCGGGAATGCCCGAGCGGCGCTTGGGCCGGCGGAGCTCCTTGCGCACCTCGGCGATCCACCTCGCCCGCGAGCCATGCGTCAGCCCGGGCGGCAGGCCGCTGATGAACCCGTCGGCCTTGTCGATCAGGTGGGCGAACTCGTGGATGCCCACGTTCTCGACCTCGTCCCGCGGGTCCTGCGGACCGAAACCGTACACCACGTCAGGCCCCGAGAGCATCATCAGCCCGTTGAAGGCCGTGCCCGTCTCGCCCACCATCCCCATCGAACCTTCCTCGTCGACGTACCCCTCGTCCTCGAGCCCGACGGCCGAGTCAAAGTAGTCGGGATACACCAGAATCTCGCGGAGCACGCCGTACTCCCACCCGGGCAGATTCAGCACGGGGATGACGGCCGAGGCGGCGATCAGGACGCGAGTGACGTCGTCGAGCTCGCAGTGGACCGGCTGGATGGGCGTCTCGGCCAGGAAGACCAGGACCATGTCGCGGAATCGCTGCTGGAGGTCGGCCCGGAGGGCGGCGTAGTAGGCGACCTGCTCTTCGAGGATCTTCCGCCACCGCGGGGGGAAGGGGCGTCGGAGCACGTGGGCGCGTCGCCGCCAGCGTCGGGTGACCAGCCAATACACTCCCGCGCCCAGGCCCGCGCCCAGGGCCCCCAAGGCCGCCAACACCTCTCCGTCGGCCTCGAGGAGAAGGGCCGCGCCCGGACAAAGCCCGCCCAGCAGCGCCGCCAGCACGGCCGCGCCGATCCGATTGCCTCGAAGAATCTCCGGTGTCGGTAACATCGTGCATGTATTTCAATCGATGCCCGCGCCGGCCACAATAGGCTGCCGCGAACGTTCCGAGAATCGGGGTGGGGCAACTAAGCGAGGCCCGGGAATTGGCCGACATTAATGGCGCCGGCCCGGCGGCCGAAGTGGACTGCCATGTCCAGGAGACGACGGATGAGAACGCTACTGCTGTGCCTGCTGACGGCGGCGATGATCGGGGCGATGGGCGGTTGCCCGGACAAGAAGGACTCGCCTTCGCCGAGTGCGACGCAACCCACCCCGGCCCGGTCCGACCCGGCGGCGGCTTCGCTGGAAAAAGCCTTCGCCGCGTGCGACGCCGACGCGGCGGCCAAGCTGATGGACCCGCGGCTGGAAGAGCAGTACCGGCGGAACTTCCAGGCCAACAAGGACGCCATGCCTCGCGTGGGCAAGCTGCTGGCCACGCGGAAACTGCGGATGGAACGCGGGCGGCTGGCCGAGTATGAGGTCACCGAAGACGGCAAGACGTTCGCCCTTACGTTCGAGCTGGTGGACGGACAGTGGCGGCTGATGGGGCTGTGAGGGCGACGAACATGACGAGGACATCCGCGATGAAACGCACCACCTTTCTGCTCGTGGCCGTGCTGGTTTCGGCGAGCGAGGCGGCGGCGTACGACAACATGAAGGCCCACCGGGCGTTCAACACGGTCGCGATGGAACGGTTCATCGCCAAGGCGAAGGCCGACGACAACCTCGCCGCCTTTCGGATGTATGAGTTCTACCCTGACGCCGGGGGCAAGGCGTTCCGGTACATGACGACCAACACGACGCTTCTGCCCGAGGACGTCGGGGCGCAGACGGCGTTCGGGTGGGTCGTCCAGGGCGGGTTCACCGCGGACATCAACTACTCCGGCGTGGAGATGGCATATCGGCATTTCTACGATCCGCTGGCGATGAACAACCAGTCGGCGTGGATCAGCGACCTGGCCGACGAGTGGGCCACGACGGCGAAGTTGCAGGAGTTCAACCCGCTGATCACGGCCAAGCAGTGGGCGCTGGGCACGGGCGGGCCGGAGAAGGAGTCCCGATATTCCCTGCGTCAGTTCGACGTGTCGATGAAGAGCCTGCTTTCGACCACCGCCCAGCGGACGCGGGGAGCCGACGCGTGGCGGTGTCTGGGCGAGACGCTTCACCTGCTGGCCGACATGACCGTGCCCGCCCACGTTCGCAACGACGCGCATCCCGGCACGCCGGGGGGCTGGTCGGACGTGTTCGCCAAGTGGCGCAGCGACCCGTACGAGAACTTTGTGCTCGACGACACGGTGCACAAGTACGCCAACAACCTGGTCGACCCGGTCACCCTGGCGGCCATCGGAATGGCCACCACCCCCGAGGAGCTTTTTGACATCCTCGCGAGGTACACGAACGAGAACTTCATCTCGCAGGACACGATGAGCGGCGTGAGCCCCGATGGTATCGCGATCCGCAATCGCAACGGGTGCGCCGCGTACCCCTCGCCCAAGGCCGCCGTCGAGGACTACCAGGGCGGATACCTCGTGCGCCAAGACTACATGGGCCAGGTGCTGCTGGCGGGGGAGTGCTGGTCTCAGGTGACGCGGCCCAAGCAGGTGGGCCGGCTCAAGCCCGGGCCCGCCCCCAACGTCGACCAGCCGGTGCAGTGGATCGGCGTGCCCGTCGAAGACAAGGACGGCCACCCCGTCATGCGGTACACCGGGCTGCAAGTGACGTCGGCCTGCGCCGACAGCCAGGCCCGTCGGCTCGTCCCTCTCACTGTCGCCGCTGAGGCCAGGCTCATCGAGATGGTCATGCCGGAGATGATCGTCACGCTGGAGGGCGTGGACGTCTCGGGCGGCCTGGCGTCAGGCACGATCAAGGCCCTCAAGAACCTTCCCGCGATCAAGCGGGTGCACATGGCCTTCCTGGCGAACGGCCGCCTGGGCGCCACGAGCGTCGATGTGGACGTTGCGGCCGACGGGGCGTTCCAGGCCCAACTCCCCCCGGACCTGTTCCCCAAGGGCCCGAACGTCGGCCCGTCGGCGTTCGCCGTCGCCGTCGACCTGGGCGGGGTGCTGGTCAAATCCAACGCCATCGACGTAACCCCCGCCGTCCCGGCCTCGCCGGCGTCGGCGCTGGAAATCGCCGGCCCGGCCGTCGTGACCGAGGGCGAGATCGTGCAGTACTCGCTGCGGATTCCCGCGGGTCTGGCCGGACGCGTGGCGAAGGTGAAATGGCTGACCTCGATGGAGGCCGTGCCCAAGTTCGACGAAAAGCGAATGGCCATGATGTTTCCCATCCGCCTGAAGCCCACGCCCGCCCAGGCCGACTTCGCCGCCCCGGGCGAGCCCATGACCTACCAGGGCGTCACGAACACCAGTTTCATGCACAAGTACCGCCCCGGGGCCTCCGAACGGACGCCCGTGATCGGAGCGATCGCGCTCGATGCGGGCGGCAAGATCGTCGAGCGGATCAACCGACCCATCACGCTGAAGGTCTGCCCGCTGTTCGTGAAGGGCTTCACTCCGGGGGCCGGCTGGAAGCTGACGGCCGGCGAGACGGGGTTGACGTTCGTCAAGACGGTGGAGGGCCGGCGCCCGCCCGCGGGCAATGATTTCGCGGCGCAGTCCTTCGCCCACACCGTCGGGGCCGCCGGCGCCGAGGGCAAAGTCTGGGCGCAATTCCGCTACTTCCCCGACGCCTCCCGCCCGGAGACCCCTGAGGACCTCTGCAAGGGCCAGTTCCGCTACGTTTACAACTACGGGCAGTTGATGCCGCAGTCGTCCCCGCTGGACCTGAGCGGCTGGAAGGGCACGCTCGCCGAGCTGCGCACCTCCAAACTCCCGGGCCCGAACGGATGGCAGTTCAGCGGCACCAACCAGGCCGGCTTCGCCGTGCTCGATCACGGGGCCGTACGATTGCAGGTGGGCTACCTGACCACCGTCAGCGGCGCGAAGGTCTCCCAGACCGCCGGCTCGGTCGACGACACCGGCTGGTTGGCGGGCACGACCGCCGCCCTCCGCAAAGAAGCCATCGACCTGATCCAGAGCATCCAGATCGGCAAGTGATGCTGTCGCCTGTCCTCTCCGGATTGCCGTTCCAAGTCTTGGCGGGTGGCACGCCGTTGTGTAGAATGAACGTGCAGATTCCGGAGCGTTACCATGAACCGTGTGGACGTGTGTGAGGCCCGTCGCCTGCTGAGCAACATCGTAGCCGCCGCCGAGCGAGGCGAACCGACCATCATTACCCGGCAAGGCCGTCCGGTGGTCCGGGTCGCCCCAATGCCGCTCGCCCAAGGAAAGTCCCTGCCCGATCTGACTGGGTTCCGGGCCTCTATCAAGATCAAGGGCCCTCTGCTATCGCGGGTCGTCACTACCCGCCGCAAGAAGGCCCGGTATTGGCGGTATACATGTCTATGGAACCGGTGCGAGAAAACGGTAGCGAGTGGAAGGGCAGCCCGAAGAGGCAGGCGATGTTGCTGGTCAACATGGCCACCGGGGCTGCGATGGTGTGGCTGACCCACCACCTGGCGACGGGCAACGCACTGCGATTCTATCCACAGACGCTATGGGTCATCTGCCAGGCGGGCGTGGCGGCGGCGATGGCCTTGGCCGGTCTGGCGACGCACAGGCACGCCGGCGCCTGCCTCTGGATCAGTTCGCTGCTGATCGGACTGCTGGGGATCCCGTGGTTGGTGGCGATGATATCCTGGCCCGGCGGCGACGATGGCGGCGCGTTCGGTTGGTTCTTCCTCGCCGGCGGGGGGTGCGCCGTCAGCATGGTGGTGGCGCTAATCACGTGGGCGATCGGCTGGTCGGACGGACCGGCGCGAAAAGCAGCGCCCTGAGAAGGGCTGCCACGCGATTGGGCTCAAAAACGGGCGCCGCGGAGGTTGTTTTCCGCCGGCGGGGACCGTAGGCTGGAAAGGGTATGGAACCGACGCGGGGACAAGATATCACGGCGGGCGATCCGCTGGCCGCTGCCCGGGCGATGCTCAGGCAGAGCTTCGGGTACGCCGATTTTCGCATGGGGCAGGGCGAGGCCCTCACCAGCGTGCTGGCCGGGCGAAACGTGCTGGCCGTCATGCCCACCGGCAGCGGCAAGAGTCTGTTGTATCAGTTGCCCGCGATGCTCGACGGCGGGCTGACCGTCGTCGTCTCGCCGCTGATCGCGTTGATGAAGGACCAGGTCGACGAACTGACGGCCAAGGGGGTTCCCGCGGCGTTCGTGAATTCCAGCCTGCCTCTGCCGGAACAGCGGGACCGGCTGGCCCGGTGCGCCGCCGGGGAGATTCGCCTGCTGTATGTGGCCCCGGAACGGTTCCGCAATGCGGCGTTCTCGGCGGCGATTGCGAAGGTGAAGGTCTCGCGTCTGGCGGTGGACGAGGCCCACTGCATCAGCGCGTGGGGGCACGACTTTCGGCCGGATTACCGGCGGCTGAAGGAATTCCGCGCCCGGATCGGCACGCCGCCGGTGACGGCGTTGACCGCCACCGCGACGCCGCGGGTGCGGGCGGACATTCTCGAGTGCCTCGGGCTGGGCGCCGGCGAAGTGGACGTGCACGTGCACGGTTTCGACAGGCCCAACCTGGCCCTGAGCGTGGTGGACGCCTACGGGCGGGATGACAAGGACCGCTTCCTGCTGGACCTGCTGGCGAGGCAGACAGGCCCGGGGATCATCTACGTCGGCACGCGGAAGAAGGCCGACGAAATCGCCGAGCGGATTCGGCAAGTCGAGCCGGCGACGGTGGTCTATCACGCCGGGCTGGAGGAGGCCGACCGCACGGCGGCGCAGGAGGCGTTCCTGACCGGGCGGGCGCGGGTGGCCGTGGCGACGCTGGCGTTCGGGATGGGCATCGACAAGGCCGACGTGCGGTTCGTGGTGCATTACCACTTCCCCGGCTCGGTGGAGCAGTATTACCAGGGGATCGGGCGGGCGGGGCGCGACGGGCAACCTTCCGAGTGCGTGCTGCTCTACTCAGCCAGCGACCGGTCGCTGCGGGAATTCTTCATCGACATGAACTACCCGCCGCGGGAGATCGTGCAGCGGGTGCAGGAGGGGTTGTGGGACATCGACGCCAACCCCGTGATGCTGACGTACGAGCAGATCGCCGAGCAGTGCGGCCAGGACGTCAAGAGCGGGCACGTGGCGGCGGCGGTGCGGCTGCTGGACGAGGCGGGGGTTACGCGGGCGCTGGCGGGGCACGCGGCGGCGGGGGTGACGATCGACAAACCCGGGGCGGCGATCCTGCCGCGGATCCGCGGGCGCAGTCAGCGGGCGGTGTTCGAGGCCATCGCCGCCGAGTTCGACCTGGAAGAGCCCGGGCGGTTTGAGGTGGACGTGGTGCACCTGGCCGGGTCGGCGGGCATGAGCCCGGAGCAGGCGCGTCGCGCTCTGGCGGCCCTGGACGAGGCCGGGCACATCCGCTACGAGCCGCCCTTCCGCGGACGCGGGGTGGAGAAACTTCTCGAGGCCGTCGACGACTTCGACGCCATCGACATCGACTGGACGCGGCAGGAGTTCCTCCGCGGGCTGGAGTACGAAAAACTCAACGCGATGGAGGGCTACATCCGCGAGAGCGTCTGCCGGCGCCGGCACGTGCTGACGTACTTCGGGGAGGAGACGGACCTGCTGTGCGGGACGTGTGACTGCTGCCGCGCGGCCCGGCCGGCGGGGGTGGGGGCGCCCGGCGGAGACGACCGCCAGCGGCTGCTGGCGCTGTTGTGCGTGCAGAAGCTGCGGTTCCCGATGGGGGCCGGGCGGATCGCCCTGGTGCTCACCGGCTCGAAGGAGAAGAACCTGATCCAATGGGGCTGCGACACCAACCCCTGCTACGGGGCGTTTCGGGGGCGGCAGGAGGAGGCCAAGAAGGCGATCGGCCAGTTGCTGCACGAGGGCCTGCTCGGGCGCGAGGGCGACTACGACCGCCCGGTGGTCGTGCTGACGGAGGCGGGTCGGCGGGCGATCGAGGGCCTGAGCGCCGCCGAGCTTCTCAAGCGTCCGGCGGCCGCGCCGGCGAAGGCCCCGCGCGGGGATGTTACGGCGATCGAGCGGGCGGCCCTGGAGTGCGTGGCGAAGATGTCCGCGCCCGTGGGCATTTCGAAGGTCGCGGCGATCCTGACGGGATCGGGCTCGGCCTGGGTGAAGGAGATGGCCGCCGACTCGCTGGCCGTGTACGGCACGATCGAGGCGACGCAGGATGAGGTGAAGGCCGTCGTGGGGGCGATGGTGGGCAAGGGCCTGCTCGCCCGCGACGCCGGGGCGGCGTATCCGGTGCTGGCGCTGACGGAGAAGGGCCTGGCGGCGATGGGCGTTCCGGCGGCGTCCAAACCGCCGGCGGCGCCGGAGCCCAAGCCGGCGGCCGCGACGAAGCCGGTGGTTGTGGCGGAAACTCCCGCGCCCGCGGCGCCGGCGGCGACCTCGCCCGAGGCGATGCTCGCCGGGCTCGTTGAGCGGCTGCTGGGGGCCACGCGAGGGGAGGTCGAGCCCCTGCTGGGGCAGTTGCGGGCATTCGAGCCGGGGCGGATCACCGAGGCGCTGGCGGGCTGGTGCGCCGGGCCCGCGCC
This sequence comes from Planctomycetota bacterium, assembly GCA_026693065.1. GTDB lineage: Bacteria > Planctomycetota > Phycisphaerae > SM23-33 > SM23-33 > JAPLNA01. Next base: position 29,398 of record JAPLNA010000230.1, on the reverse strand, counting down.
GCTCCAGGTGAAGGCCCGCGCCGTCTGGGCCGCCGGCGAGTTGTCCGGGCCCGAGGCCGCTGACTTCCTCGCCCAGGCCATGCAATCTCCCGCGCCCGACGTGCGGTCTCTGGCGGCCGGGGCCGCGGGCAAGGTCGCCGGGCGAATGCTCGCCGCCCAGGTGAGTTCCCGGGACGCCCTGGCGGCGCTGAGCGACTCGCTGAAGGCGATGATGGAAGACCCCGACGGCCCGGCCCGGCAGTGCGCCCAGAAGGCCCTGAACGTGCTGGCCGCGGGGCGGTAGGGGCGGGCGATTTGGGGTCAACTCCCGCGATGGGGCCGGCCGATACGGTTAACGCGGCCATCCGGCGGGGACCAACGCCGCGGAAAGTGCACATCATGGACTTCCAACACGACACGCCAGCAGCGGCCGCGCCGGCGCAGCCGAGCCCAGGCGAAACGAACGCACTCGATCAGGCAGCCCTGTATCGGCGGGCGATGATCACGAAGATACGGCTTCGCCAGGCGATCTTCCGCGCCCGGCACATGGCGCCCGAACTAGCCGGGCCCCACCGCACGGCGGTCTGAGAAGACCCACATTCTCCGAGGGCGGTTCGCGGTTCCCCCGGCTACCGGCTACTGGCTACCGGCTACTTTGGTCGCGACATAGGCCGCCTGGGCTTGCCAGAGACTATTCGATCGTATGAATAACGAGGGTGTTGGTGTTTCCCGGCGCGCCCAGGGGTCGGCCGGAGACCACGACGATGCGATCGCCCTGTTTTGCCAGCCCTTTCTTTACCGCCAGGTCAGCCGCCATCGCGAGCACTTCGCGGGTGTGGTGGCAGGGGGCGACGGTCACGGGGACCACGCCGTAGTAGAGGCACATGCCGCGGGCGGTTTTGACGTCGGTGGTCAGCCCCAGGATCGGGCAGGCGGGGCGGTGCTTGGCGAACATCCGGGCGGTCGTGCCCGTCATGGTGAAGACGGCCACCGCGGCGACCGGCTCGGCCTCGACGATCTTGTGGACCGCCGCCGCCAGCGAGGCCTCCGTCCGCGCGGGGGCGTACGCCACGTGCGGGTCGGGATTCTGGCGGTCGTAGTACGCCTGGGCCTGGGCGCCGATGCGGTTCATGATCTCCACCGCCGCCACCGGGTACTCCCCGACCGCCGTCTCCCCCGAGAGCATCACCGCGTCGGTGGCGTCCAGCACGGCGTTGGCGACGTCGGACACCTCCGCCCGTGTGGGCACCGGCGAGTGCGTCATGCTCTCGAGCATCTGCGTGGCGATAATGCAGCACTTGCCCCGTTCCTGGCACAGCCGGGCGATCCGCTTCTGGGCGAACGGCACGGCCGGTAGGTCCATCTCCACCCCCAGGTCGCCCCGCGCGACCATGACGACGTCCGCGGCGTCGATGATGCTCTCGATGTTCTCGAGGGCCTGGGGCTTTTCGATCTTCGCGACGACCTTCGCTCCGCACCCGGCCGCGTTCAGCACGTCGCGAAGGCCCTCGATGTCGCGGGCCGTCCGCACGAACGAGAGGGCGACGTAGTCAAACTCCCGGGCCGCGATCCACGCCGCGTCCCGCCGGTCCTTTTCCGTCATCGCCGGCAGAGACAGGACGGTGTCGGGCAGGTTGACGCCCTTGCCGCTGGAGAGTTCCCCGCCGACCTTCACGAGGCAGACGATCTCCCGCGGCGGGCGGACCTCGACGACCTCGAGGCGGATGGCCCCGTCGTTGATGAGTATCGTCTGTCCGACGGCGGCCTCGGCGGGCAGCTCCGCCAGCGTGGTGGAAATCCGCCCGGCCGTCCCTTCGATCGGCTCGCTCTGGATCGTCAGCGTCGCCCCGGCCTTGAGCGTGAACTTCTCCCCCGCGATTTTCCCGACGCGGATTTTCGGCCCGCACAAGTCGCCCATGACGGCGATCGGCTCGCCGATCTTTGCCTCGACCGCCCGGATGTTCCGCAGCGACTGTTCGTGCGTCTGCTCGTCCCCGTGGGAGAAGTTGATCCGGAACACATCCACCCCGGCCCGGGCAAGGGCCTCGAGCATCTCAGGCGACGAACTCGCCGGCCCGACGGTGGCCACGACCTTGGTTCGTATGATCATGGGAGCCGATTCTACACCAACGCGGGATCGGGCGAAACACACCCGCCCGGATTCCCGAATTCCCGCGAAGGATTCCGCCGGCGGGCTGACATGTCTTTGTGTGCAGGCATCCCCGGGCCGCGGTATAGTCGGGGGGTGGAAAGGAACGGCCGCGTGCAGGCAGACTTCGACGAGCGCTGGCACGGGATGGCGTTGGCGGGCGAGCCGAACGCGGTGGCGCGCCTGGCCGAGGCGGGCATCGCGCCGCTGTATCGCTTCTGCCTGACGAGGCTCGGGGGCAACCACCATCTCTGCGAGGAGGTCGTGCAGGAGACGCTGCTGCAGGCGATCCGGCGGCTGAAGACGTACGATCCGGCCCGGGCGGGCGGGGCGATCTTCGGGTGGCTGACCGGGCTGGCTCGCAACGAGATCCGCCGCGTGCTGGCGAGGGAGAAGGCCCCCGCGACGCTGGCGGAATTCTGGCGACGGGTGGACGACGAACTGCGAAGCCTCTACGCCATGCTCGAGACCGAGCCCTTCGCCGGCGACCTGCTCGAACGGGCCGAAACGCGGGAGATCGTCAACGCCACGATGGCCCAACTGCCCCCGCACTACGGACAGGCCCTGCAGGACAAGTATGTGTCGCGGCGGAGCGTCGGCGAGATGGCCGCCGCGATGGGCACGACGGTGAAGGCGGCGGAGTCGCTCCTGGCCAGGGCCAGAGAAGCGTTCCGTGCGACGTTCCTGGCTTTGGCGGGCCCGATGGAAGGTGCAAGATGACGAACGAACCCAAGAACGCATCCGAGAACGAGGGCGGGTGGGACGCGCTGGACGAGAACATTTCGCAGTTGCTGTCCCGGGCGTATTCCCCGGCCCAGCCCGAGGCGGAGTTCGTCGCCCAGACGCTCAGTCTGATGCAGGCGCAGGCGCGGCGTCGCGGGCGGCGCGCGTGGGTGTGGGGAGCGGTCGGGACGGCGGCGGCCGCCGCGGTGGTCCTGGCCGCGGGAGTGTTTCTCGTGCAGAGCATCGGGCGGATTCCCCGCCCGGTAGCGACGCTGCCCTTGTCGCCGTCGCGGCCGTCGGGCCAAACGCCCGCGATCGAACGCGAGGCGGGGTTTGTGGCCGGTCGGTTGACGGCCCGGCCGGCGCCGGCGAGCAGGCCCGCGGCGCCCGTCGCCGTCGGTGAGGTCGTGAAGACCGGGCCCCGACAGCAGCGGCGGCTGGCCATGCCCGATGGCAGCGCGCTGTACGTTGACGCCGGAACGACCGTCGAGGTGACCGGGCGGCGGAGCGTGAAAGTGTCGGCGGGGCGGGTGTATCTGGAGGTGGCGCCCGACAAGGACGGGCCGTTGACGCTCCAGACGCCCGACCGGACGGTGAAGGCGGTGGGGACGCGGCTGGCGGGGGCAAGGGGGCGGTGGAGGGCGTGGCGGCGCCGTTGCAGGCGGGCGAACAGTTGGCGCCGGGGGCGGCCGGGGCCGCGCCGGCGACGAAAGGGCGGGCGGCGATGGAATGGGCGAGGGAGCTGGTCGGCACGGCCGTCGAGCCGCTGGTGCCGCGGTCGGCCTATGCCGGCGGGGCGCTGGCCGCGAGGACGGTGGGTGGTGGGGAACTGGCCATGGAACTGCGGAAGTACCATCTCGACGTCCACGTCGAGGACGGCTTTGCACGGACCACCATCGACCAGACCTACTTCAACCCGGGCACGAACCGGACGGAGGGGACGTTCTACTTTCCCTTGCCGGCCGACGCCTCGCTGTCGCGGCTGGCGATGTACGTGGACGGGCGGCGGATGGAAGGCGGGATGGTCGAGCGGACGGAGGCGAGGAGGATCTACGAGTCGATCGTGGCGAAGCTGAAGGACCCGGCCCTGCTGGAATGGGTGGACGGCACGACGTTCAAGATGCGGGTGTTTCCCATCGAGGCGAGGCAGGAGAAGCGGATCGTCCTGAGTTACACGCAGAAACTGCCCTGGCTTGCCGGGCAGGCGACGTATCGATTCCCCGGCGGGCATTCGCTGGGGAAGGCGGCCGGGTGGTCGCTGAACGTGCGGGTGCGGAGCGCGGGGGGCACGGCCTGGGAGTGTCCCTCGCACGCCCTGACGCCGGCGAAGGATGGCGACGACCTGGTGCTGACGGACAAGGGCGACGAGAAGGCCCAGGGCGACGACGTCGTGCTCACGCTCCACGAGCCGTCGGCGGCGGGGGAGGAGGCCGCCCGGTTCAGCTCGTTCGAGCAGGAGGGGGCGAAGTACTTGATGGTGCGATACCGTCCCGCGCCGGCGGCGGCCCCGAGAACCAAGGAGCCGAGACATTGGGTATTCCTGCTGGAGACCTCCGGCGACCGCAACCCGCTGCTGGCGAGAACGCAGATCGAGATCATGCGCGAGATGCTCCAGGCGGCCGAGCACGCCGACACGTTCAACGTGGCGACGGCGGGGACGCGGGCGCGGGTTTTCTCACAGGCGCCGGAGGCGGTGACGAAAGAGAACATTGCGCGGGCGGTGGAATTTGCGGAGAGCGCGAGGTTGGTGGGGGCGATGGACGTGGGGAATGCGCTGACGGTCGCGGGAGAACTGCGAAACCGCAAGCGGGGGAGTGCGGAGCGATTGGTGTACCTCGGGTCGGGGAATCCGGTGTTGGGGGTGAGGGACCAGAAGGAACTGGTTCGGACAGTGGGGACGGATTGCGAGTACGTCGGGATCGGGGTGGGGAAGAAGTGGAATCGTACGTTCATGAGGGAGGCAGCCGCCGGGACGGGTGGGTATTTCACCCAGATCAATCCGGATGAGAACCTGAAGTGGCGGGCGATGGACGTGATGGCGGCCTTGAATGGCTCGCGGCTGGTGGGGGCGGCGGCGACGGCGGGGGATGTGGCGATGCTCGCCGGGACGGACGCGGTGTCGGCCGGGGAGGAGTTCTGGGCGGTCGCGAGGCTGGACAAGGGCAAGGCCCTGCCGGCGTCGGTGACGATCCGCGGGCGGCGGGACGGCAAGGAGTTTCTCCAGACGCTGCCCGTGGCGAACGTCGCCGCCGGCGCCGGATACCTGCCGCGAACGTGGGCGCGTCTGGAGATCGACCGCCTTCTGGCCGCCGGGGCCGAGGCGAACAAGGCGGCGATCACCGAACTGTCGCGGACGATGTACGTGATGAGTCCGTTCGCCTCGCTGCTGGTGCTGGAGAACGAGGCGATGTACGCCCGGTACGGCGTGGAGCGCGGGCGCAAGGACCACTGGGCGATGTACGACTGCCCGGAGACGATCCCGACGGCGCCCAAGGTCGAGCCGGTTCAGACTCGCGGCGCGGAGCGGGAGCCGTCGTGGCAGGAGATGAGGTCGTGGCAGGAGAAGGCGTTGAGCCGGGTGTTGGTGTGGGTTTCGGTGCCGTTCCTGCAGCCGGAATCCTGGAGGCAGGACGACCCGCGGACGGACCATGACGGCAGGGAGGTGAGGAGCGCGTGGGACATGCTCTTCCCGGCCATATGGATAGTCCTGCCCAATATCGAGTCGCAGGACTTGCAGAGCTCGGTCACCGTACCGGAAGGCGGGACTGTGCTGCTGGGGGGCTTCAAGGGCGGCGGGAAGGGCCAGCGGGATCCGATCCGCGAGTGGATCGACAGGTCCAACAGCACCGGGCGCATCGGCCAGATCGAACGGTGGCCCTACGGGGAGATGGGAGACAGGAGGTCCAACTTCGCTGACGCCGACAAGGATCCGTCGTTGGACCTTGGCGACCTAGACTATTCGGTCCCGTCGGTCCAGGAAGATTTCGTCAGACTCTCCCAGCGAAGGATTGTCTTCAGAACGAACAACATCCTGCAGGATGCTGCTCAGTGGACGCTGTCGCGAGATCGCCAGGAGGACGAGTTCGAAGGCCGGGACGATTTCGGGCACTTGAGGGACAATCTCGGTTACGTCGGGCAGTCCGAAGCGGCCGGGGGGGTTGCATGCTCGCAGGACTTCTCGCTTCTGGATGCCCGCAGCCAGGCGAGGATGTTCCCTGCCGGCTGGGCGCCCGGTGTGGAGAGACGGCGGGTGGGCAGCGGGTGGATCTACTACCCGGGATTGTCGATGGGCGGATGGACGTCTCACGCCGGTTCCGACGCCATGAACGCCTGGTTACGAGTGGGCGGCGAGAGCCCTTCGCCGAGGGCCGAGTACCCGCCTGTGCAGGCGCTGGGGGCGGGGCGGCGGTCCATGGACTACGACATCAGGGACAGGCTCGTATCGGTTCCCAACTTCATCGGACCCCGGATCGAGATATCCAAACTGGGTCAGAACATGCAGAGCAACGACAACAGCGGGCTCTTCGGGGGCGGGGCCGGTCCGGCAGGCGACCAGGAGCTCGAGCCCATCCGCGGCGTGCTGGACGTCGAGTCGGACAGGTCCAACGCTCCGCTCTGGTGGTATCAGCGGCCGGCGTTCTCGGGCGTTAACCGGTACTTGATCGACCTGACGTTGTACGCCCCCGCGTTGAACACGTCCTGTGCGGACGTTCAGGCCGTGCTGGAGGCAAGCGCCCCGGCCGCCGAACGCGTGAAGGCAGGGCAGGTCGATCCGCGGGCGAGGCGGTTGATCGCGGCGGCGCGGTCTCCGGTCTGGCGGATGGCGACGTGGGAGGACGCGGGCGGGATCGGGGCGTCGGTGGTCTTCGACGGCGAGGGACGGTTCTCCTACCGCGGGCACGGGCCCGGCGGGATCATCGAATGGGCCCTCTGCGACGGGACGACGCTGGTGCAGGTGTATCCGGAGATCGGGCTGGGGGCGAGGCGAGCGGTCAGCCGTTTCCACCGGGCCGACGCCGTGACGGCGTTCCCCTGGCTGGTGGCGCCGGTGGACGACCTCGCCGCCGGGATGGACGTGTCGTGCGACGACGGGCGGACGGTGGTGCTGACGCCGATCGGGGCTTCGTCGGCCCGGGACAAGCAGGGCCGCCCCGTGCCCTACGCGGCGCTGCGGATGGCCTTCGGCGAGGGTGGGCGGCTGGTCGAGCGGAGGTTTGTGTCGATGCCGTCGGGCAAGCTGCTCCGTCGGCAGGCGTACGCGCCCGACGGAACGGTGGCCCTGTTCGACGAGAGCGGAAGGGAACTGGCCGTTTGGAAGTGCAGCGTAGTTCCGGCGGCGGCGCCGAATCTGAAGCCGGCTCTGGATGACATGGTCGTGCTGCCGATGCCGTTGCGTGATGTGCCCGATCCGGTGCAAACGGCCACGGCACCGGCGTGGGATGAGGCGCATGCGCTCGAGTGGATTGCCGGCAAGGTCTTTGGGCGCTGGCACGCCGGCGCGGGGGCGGATGCGATCATGCGGCGATTCGTGGACAAGGGCGATCGGCGGATCGGGTGGCAGGTGCTGGTCGCGGCGGTGTGCGGGGAGGCGCCGGTTTCCGAGGAGATGAAGAACACGCCCCTGGGCCGTTTCCTGACCTGCAGCGCCGACGCGAAGGGCGAATCGTTGAAGGACGACGAGGCACAGGGCCGCAGGTGGCGGAAGGCGACCCCGGCGGGGGCGGCGGACTGGGGCGGCGGGTTCATCGGGCGGGTCGGGGCGTTCCGCCAGCTCTGGTGGGCCGGGTGGGCCCCCGGCGCCCCGGACGGACGCGAGAAGAACCTCGCCGCGTGGCGGGAGGCGGCGCTGGCATACGCCGAACGGACCGGGCCGACCGAATTCACGTGGGCCCTGCTGGCGGAGGTGGCCCGGCAGGGGGCGGGGAAGGACGCCGAGCGGCTGGCGGAGGCGTTCGAGCGGTTCGGCACGTACACGGGGCGGTACGAGGCCGCCCGCGCCCGCAAGGACGGCGAGGCCTTCGCGACGTTGTTCCGGGCCACGATAGCCCGCGGATGGATGCCCATGATCGACCCGGACTTCGTGCGGGCGACCGAAACGGGGCCACTGGGCGGGCTGGTTCGCACGGCGGTGACGGAGATGATCGCCCGGGACGCGCGGGCGGCGGCGATCGAGTTGGGCCGCCAGTGCTGGGACGCCGGGGCAAGGGACTGGGGCAACTGGGCGGTGCGGTCGGCGTTGCAGACGGCCCCGGCGAGTCAGCGGGAGGCGCTGGCGGTGGAGGCGGTGAGTTACTACGCGTGGACGCAGCAGTGGGAGGCCGCCGACGAGCAGATGGGCGTCCTGCTGGCCGCCCCGGCGTTCGCGAAGGACGCCCGGACGTGGCGTGTGGCCTCTCGCGTGGCGGCGAAGCGCGGCTGGGCGGCGCTGGCGGCGAGGCGATTTGAACGGGCGGTCGAGATCGATATCCGCCGCATGCAGGAAAAGCCCGACGACGTCAACCTCCGCGAAGACTACGAGGAATTGTTCCTGCGGTATCGAGACCTGGCGCGGTCGGTGGCGACGCTGGGCCCCGGGGCCGTCGGCGACGTGACGGACGCGGCCCTCCGGGCGGCCGACCGCTGGCGGGCGCTTGACGAGGAAGGCGGCGCCTGCAAGGCCGCCGCCGACGTGCTGGCGATCCTCGGGGCCGGCGATCTGGCGTGGGAATACGCCACCACCCCGCTGGCCGATATGCCGGAGGAGCCCGAGCCGTGGTTGCAGTTGGCGCGATGGCTGGTTGGGAAGGGACAGTACGACCTGGCGGCCCGGGCGTATGAGACGGTCGCGAGGATCGACCCGGCCGACCCGGGGATTCTCTGGGACCACGCCAGCGTGCTGTCGCGGCTGGGCAAGGCCCAGGAGGCCCGGGCACTCTACTCGCGAGTTGCGGAGGGACAGTGGCCCGAGAAGTACAAGGCACTGAAAGCGAAGGCGAAGGAGAAACTTGGGGGGTGACATTGCCAATTGGTCCACCTTCGGCGGAGCAATCGGCAATTCATTTACTGGTTTGGGCGAAGAACAGACCCGCGTAGACCTTCAGATCGACTTCGACGCCGCGTTGCTTCTGCCAGATGAGCCAGTCGGGGACTTCGGCGAGGGGGACTTCGTGGACGCGGATGGACTCGGTGTGGTCGCCGCCGCCCGGGCCGACTTTCGTCAGGCCGGTGGCCAGGAAGATCGTCATGCGTTCGCCGCTGGCGCCGGCGGAGGGGGCGCCGTCGGCGACCCGGGCCCAGTGGGCGGCGCGGTAGCCGGTTTCCTCTTCGAGCTCGCGGGCGGCGGCGGTCTCGAGGGTCTCGCCCTCTTGGCCGGCTACGTCGCCGACGAGCCCGGCGGGCAACTCGATCACGCTGCAGTCCACCGGCGGGCGGTACTGTTCCACGAGCACCAGTTTGCCTTCGTTCGTCACCGGCACGATGCCGATGATGCCGCTGACGTTCACGCGCCGGATGAACTCCCACCCGTCGCGGATGAGGAACCGCAGATACTTTCCTTCGGCCAGGATTCGCTCGTCGGCGGGATTTGTCGGCATTGGATGTAACCTATGGTGTTGTGGGGCGGACCGGTATAATACGATACGATACAGGGAAGGAACCCATGAACGCAAACAAGGTCTGGACGTGGGCCGGGGCCGCGGCGGCGTGCGTGACGGTGCTGGCAGCGGCCGGATGCGAGCGGGCGCCCCGGCGAACGGGCGGGACGGCCAGCCCGACGGGGCATGCGGCGCGGGATCCGCAGGAGACGGCCCGGCGGGCGCGGACGTACAAGGTCGTGCACGTGTTCGTGGCCTTGTGCGACAACGCCAACCAGAGCATCCAGCCGGTTCCGGCGGCGCTGGGCAATGGGCAGGCGCCCGGGGCGAACTTGTATTGGGGGGCGCAGTACGGGCTCAAGTCGTTCTTCTCGCGGTCGCCCCACTGGCGAGGGCGAGTGGTTCGAACGGCCCCGACGCGCCCGTACGTGCTCGACCGGGCGATCTTCTGCGACGCCGCCGGGGGGGGCCGAGGCCTACGACGGCTCGCGCATGCGCGAGGCCCTGGCGGACTTCTTCACGGCGGCCTCCGGGGCCGGGCGGGTGGAGTTCGTCACCGGCGGGCAGGAACCCGCCGTCCGCCTCCAGGCCGGCGGGTGGGCGGACATGGTGGCCTTCGTGGGGCATAACGGACTGATGGACGTTCCGTCGCCTGAGGTTCCCGCCCGGCAGCGCGGGGGCCCGACGGCGGCGGTCGTGCTGGCCTGCCGAAGCAAAGACTACTTCCTCTCGCCCCTCCGCCAGGCGGGCTGCCGCCCGCTGATCACCACCACGGGCCTGATGGCCCCCGAGGCCTATTGCCTCGACGCGATCGTGCGAAGCTGGTCGGAGGGCAAGAGCGGGCGCGACGTCCAGGTCGCTGCCGGCGGGGCCTATGCCAAGTATCAGCGCTGCGACGCCCGGACGGCCGAGAAACTCTTCTTCGCCGCGCCGTGAGCGTCGGGCGGGCGCTCTTCTTGCGTTGGGTGCCATGCTTCTACGCGCAGCGGAGAAGCATGTCCCGCGATCGGCCCGCATGCTTCTCCGCAGCGCGTAGAAGCATGGCACCCGGGGCAGGGGTATCGATTGCGGCGGGTGGGCGTCAGGGGCGCTACGGCAGGAAGGCCGTCCGCCAGGCCGACCCGCCCACGAAGACGCTGAAGGCCAGGACGGCGATCAGAATGAGGCAGATCACCCGCTCGGGGCCTGTGCTCAGGCTGGCGACGGTGACCAGGCCGATCGTCAGCGCCAGGGCGCCGACGAGGAAGACCCACTCGAGCCAGTAAATCCGCATGGTGCCGCGTTCGACGGCGTGGTCGTCGGCGCGTTTGAGGTCCTGCCAATCGCCCTCGACGAGCTCGGCCCGCTCGGCGTTGCGCTTGTCCTGGAGTTCCTTGAGGAGCTTGCCTCGTTCGGGCTCGTGGAGGTCTTTGGTGGCGGTCTTGATGCGGTCGGCCCAGGCCTCTTCGAACACGGCCGGCTCGTAGGAGGCCTTGGCGTGGTGGCGGGCGGCGCCGCGGATGGTGATGGTCTCCATCCCGCGGACAAGCACGACGAGGACCAGCCCGGCCATGAGGAGCACGCGTCCGAAGCGGAGGGCGCGAGCGGGGTCGAAGCGGCCGAGGAATCGCGGTGCGCCGGCGGGGGCCTGGGGGGCCGGGGCCGACGGACGGGCCAGCGAGGCCCACGGCGTCGGGTGCGGGGTGTGAGGAATGTGCGGCACGTGCGGGGCCTGGGCGGGCGCGGGCGTGAGGGCTTCCTGCGGCGCAGGAGAGGCGGCCGGTTCCTGCGGCGTGGGGGCCGGGGCGGCGGGCGCCTCCGCCGGCGGCGGGGTGGGCGACGGGGCGGCCTCGCCCGCGACGGTGTCCGTGGGCGGCGTGGGCGCCGGCGTCGTGGCCGGGGCGTCGTCGACGTCTTCCTGCACGACGAACACATGGTGGCATTCGGTGCAGCGGACGCGCTGGCCGAGGAGGGAATCGGAGGCCTGGTGGGCGCGGCCGCACGAGGGGCAATGCACGAGCATCGCAATCTCCTTCTGGGCGCGGGCGGTCATGGGGGGTCACGGGGGTACGAGACCGCCGGCCGACACGAGGGTGAATGGTATCCATGCGTCGCCCAAAGGGCAAGCGGGTTCGGGGGGTTATAAAGTCAACGGGGGCCTGCCGGTCGCGAGGAAATTGCGGAGGAAGCGGGGTGGGAGGCCGGGCGGGAGGCCGATACGCGGGGCGCCAGCCCGGGCGGGAGGACGCGCGGGTCGAGCTGGGGGTTGGCGGCGAAGGGGTTGTAGAGCCCGTCGCCCAAGAGGATCATCTGCCAGCTTGCCTGGGGGACGGTCCGCCAGTAGCACTCGGCGAGGGTGTAGTGCCCGGTGAGCAGGAGGGAGAAGAACTCCTCGGGCAAAGGGAAGGCCCCGAGGAAGGGCTCGGCCACGGGCCCGATCGTGGCGGCCACGCCGGTGGAGATCATCTGCGGGCACCATTCGGGCGAGTCGGCGGCCCGGAGGGCGACGGCTTCGAAGCTGGCGATGTGATACCCGACGGCCCCCCTGGCCCAGGTGAAGGCGGGGACGTACTTCCGCAGACTGTACCAGCCGACGTACAAGGCCGCGTCGGGGCAGGCGCCGGGGGCGAAGACCTGCGGCGAGGTGTCCAGGACGACGCGGACGCGCGTGTTGTCGCGGGCCAGGGCGGCCAGTTGCTTGAGGCGGTTGTCCATGGCGGCGGCGGCGTTGCCGAGTCGCGCGGGCCCGCCGGCGTCGATGTAGAACGTGCCGGTCAGGCCGCTCCGCTCGACGGCGACGCTGTCCCGGAGCATCCGGGCGGCCAGGGCGGGCGTCGGGCCGTCCAGACGCGAGGTCATCAGCACCGGCGGGTGCGGGCGGGCTTCGAGCTTCTCGGCGAACGTCCAGTGGAGCGGGTTGATCATCCACCCCTCGACCGGATACGCCCCCCACCACAGCAGGCTCAGCTCGCTGTCCACGGCGGCGTTGGGAGTCTTGACCGGGTCGGTGATGACGGCGGCGGCCGGGCGGTTGGCGTATTGCTCGGCGTAGCCGTGCAGGTGAACCACGCCGTCGGAGGCGCGGAGGAGGTCGATCTTCTTCTTCAGGCCCGTGGCGGAGAGTTCCTCGCCGCGGAGAAGCTGGATCTTCGCCTCGATGTCCGCCAGTTGCTTGCGAAGGGGCTCGACCGGCGGGGCGTCGGGCGGGGAGTCGCTGGTGAGGTAGCGGATCAGCCCGCTGAGCCCGTACCCCTCCAGCGTCAGGGCCATCACCTGGCGGGAGAACGCCCGCTTCTTCCCCGGGTCGGCGATCCGCGCCACCTCGACCTGCCTGGCGGCGATGAGGTCGGCCAGTTGGTCCTTGAGTTTGTCGGGCGCCAGCGTCGGCTCGGCCGGCGGGGGCACGGGCGGGAACTGTCCCTCCGGCGGCAGAAGAAGGTCCGGTTGTTTGGGCGGCAGGGAACCCACTTTCTCCACCAACGCGCGGAGCATGACGATGCGGGCGAGGGAGTCTTTGACGGCGGACTGGTAGACCGCCTCCTTCTGGCGGAGGTCTTCTCCTTCCATCACCCGGACCGGCACGCCCCACATCAGCACGAGGCAGCGGATCTGTTTGTCGAGCTGGCGCTCCTGAAGGAAGCGACCGATCGGGACGCGGATGTCCTTTTCGTAATCCGCCCGGCCGATCTCGTAGGTGGTGGGCATGTCGAGAAGGGCCACGTTCTCGGGCGGCAGGTGGCGAAGCTGCATGTAAAGCTTGGCCAGCTCGACGGACTCGGGCAGCTTGCGATTGGCCACGACGAGGACTTCCGCGGGCGTGAGGGACCATGCGGGCGAGCAGACGGCCAGCAGGAGCAGCGCCGGCCCGCTTCGACGGAGACGAGCGAGAGTTCGGTTCATAGTGGTTCCAGTGTCTTTATCGGAACGGCAGGGCGGCGTCGTTGGCAGATAATCGCCCGCATTCATCTTATACGAGCGCCACGCGGGAAAAGGTTAGAGGTTCGAGACGAGAGTGGGACGCACGGGTGACGCCGCGAAGCCGCAAGCGGCCCGGGAGTTTGCTTTGACCTGGCCGGGGGAAATTGGTGTAATGGGGTCATGCTTGGACGACTGCAACGAGTCAGCCGTGTGGATGTCGGGTTAGCGCTGGCGTTTGCCGGCGTGGCGTATCTGGTCTGGGCGCTGGTGGCCGGCATTGCGCGGAGCACGGTCAGCCACATGCTCACCTACGTCATCAAGGACGACCTGCCCATGCCGCACCTGACGCAGGCCGTCCGCATGGTGTTTGTCGATTACGGCATCCTCATCGACCTGGTGGGTCTGGCCTGGCTGGTGGTATCGCTGTTCCTGGTGGCGGCGTGCTCGCGTCAGAAGATGAGCATCTCCTGGGCGTGGATCTCCGCGTTCTGCCAGGCCGGCACCGCCGCCCTCGGGGCCGTCCTCGCCGGCTGGGGCGTCTGCCAGAGCCCCATCATCACCATTCCCACCAGCCGTGTCCTCGAGAAGGTCCGCAGCATTTCCCTGGGCGTCGTCATCGCGGTGGCCGTGTTCCTGTGGGTGGCGTTCCTGGTCTGGCTGCTGATCCAGCGGGCCCAGTTCGACCGCCACGGGCGCAGCCTCCGCGACGGGCTTCGATCGAATATCTTCCGATAGTCCAGCGAGAACGAGGGGCCAGAACCGGCTTCGGTTCATTTCATGTCGATGCCCAGCCCGCCCGCGATGGCGCGGAGGCGGCCGGCGGCGGCCCGGTATTCCTCCGCCGTCGAAAGGTGCTCGAGCATCAGCGGCGGCGAGCCGCTCAGGCGGTCCAGCTCCGACAAGTACGTCCGGTAGTCCAGGTTGCCCAGGCCCGGGGGAACCTCGTCCAGGTGCAGGGCCAACGCGCCGCGGAGGGTGATGTCCTTGGCGTGGCAGGAGGCGATCCACGAGCCCAGCCGGTGGAAACAGTCGCGCAGCAGCGACGCGGTGTCGTAATACATCCGCGGCGTCAGGATCAGGTTCACCGGGTCCAGGTGTACCCCGAACGCGGGGCGGTCCACCGCCCGGATCAGCTCCAGGTATACCTCCACGCTGTCGGGCAGGACCCACTGCATCATCTCCAACGCGAACCGCGTCCGCCGCGGCTTGACCGCGTCGACGATCGATCGGATGGTCTCGACGGCCAGGTCGAACGTCGCGGCCGTCAGATTGCCCGGATGGGGCCCGTAGGCCGAGTCGGGGTCCAGCGTTCCCAGGAAGTTCGGGCAGCACCGGGCGCCGACCTCCTCCGCCAGCGTCAACTGCTTCCGCACGTAGTCCTGGTTGGTCTTTCGCTGGACCGGGTCCGGGTGAATCATGTTGCACCAGGCGCCCACCTCGGCGATCACCACGCCCTCGACCTCGAACGCCCGGCGAATCGCGGCGATCCGTGCCGTGTCGCCCGGCTCAGCCGGCGGACAGTACGCCGCCCGATAGCCTTCCTGCCGGTGCGCCTTGGCCAGCAGTTCCGGATCATCGTGTTCGACAAACACCGGCCCGCCCAGATAGATCATGGCTTTGCCTTCCGCTTGCAGTTGTTCTTGCGCCGTCCCGCGCCTCACCGACCGTGAGCGCCCACATTATCGAAGCGGCCGCCGCGACGGTCAAGCCGGGGCCAGTGCGACAGGCGCTTTCCCTCACGCCCCGCCGGTGCGGCGGAAGGCGTTCCAGGCCGTCATGCCGCCGATCAGGCTGAATACCTGGGCGTACCCCCGCGACTTCAGCACGCTGCCCGCGATGTTCGAGCGGTAGCCCGACCCGCAGACGGCGGTGACGTGGGTGTCCTTGTCCACGTCCAACTCGCCGGCGATCAGGTCGGAGAGCGGTTTGTGCACGGCGCCCTCGATGTGCCCGGCCTGCCACTCGGGGGTCGTCCGCACGTCCAGCACCACGTGGTCGGAGTATTTCTCCAGCACGTGCTTCAGGCCCGCGGGGGTCAGTTGGGGCAGGTGGTCCAGCGGCTTGCCCCGGCTGGCCCACCCGGCCACGCCGTCGGGGAGGAACCCGATCAGCCGGTCGTACCCGGCCCGGCGGAAGCGGAGGGCGGCCTTGCGGGCGAGGGCTTCGCTGTCGGCCACGATGATGATGTCCGACCGCGACTCCACCACCATCCCCAGCCAGTTGACGGAGCTGGGCGCCCCGCCGATGTTGATGGCCCCGGGCACGAAAGCCGCCCCGAAGGCCGTCTGGGGCCGAACGTCCACCAGCCGAGCGCCGTTCCGCACCGCCAGTTCCACCTCCCCCGTCGAGAGGGCGGTGAAGGCGGGCCCCTGGCTCAGCAGGGCGGGCCCGCGGCGATTGGTCTCCACGATCGCCGCGAAGTTCGGCGGACGCATTTGGAACCCGCCCGTCATCACGCTGCGGAAATCCTCGAACGGCATGGCCTTGAGCAGCGGGTTGTGTCGGCGTTCGAATCCCAGCGTGGTCATCGGCTTGGCGCTCATGCCCCGCCCGCACAGCGAACCCTCGCCGTGCGCCGGGTACACCTCCGTCCAGTCCGGGAACCGGGCGAGTTTCTTGTACAGGCTGTCGTACAGGTTCTGCACCTGCTGCTCGAGCAGGTCCGCCCCGGCCAGGTCCGGCCGCCCGATCTCGCCCACGAATAACAGGTCGCCCGTGAGGATCGCCATGACGTCCCCCGAGCGGGCGTGGTCGGTCAGCGCCAGCGAGACGGAATTGGGGGTGTGCCCGGGGGTCTCGATCACCTCGAGCTCCGCCGTGCCGAACCGCAGCCGCTGGCCGTCCTTCAGGGGCTTGTGCGGATACGCCGCCTGCACGCCCGGGTGCACGTGCACCGTCGCCCCCGTCCGGGCCGCCAACTCCGCGCTGCCCGTGATGTGGTCGGCGTGCAGATGCGTATCGATCACGTCGGTGATCTGCATCCCGTTGGCCTGGGCGGCCTCCAGATACTGCCCCACGTGCCGTTCCGGATCGACCACGCACGCGACGGCCGCCGCCGGGCATCCGATCAGATACGAATAGCACCCCAGCCCTTCAACCTTGAACTGTCGAAAAAACATGCTTCTTTCTCCTTCTCACTCGTCTGTCCGCTTCCCAGCCGGCGCCGCCACATTTCCGCGTCCGGCCTGGCGCCGATCATCCCATCCTATGCGTCCCCTGCCTCCGGAATCCCGCCCCCCGCACGATTTTCCCACTCCCCCGCGTCCGCGGGGGGGAGGTTTCCCTCCTCCATCCACCCCTCCGCGCAAACCACCGATCTTGCGCCCCCCTCGACAAAGGCACCCCGACTGCCGGGGTGAATCCCCCCGATGCCCCCCTCATCCGCCCGCGCCCGTCCTCCCAAGCATCCCTCGAACGCGTATCGTTTCCCCTTCCCGATCCGTAACCCTTGTCCCATCAGACCGTTGCCGTTTTCTCGCCCCCTCGAACCCCCCGAAAAGAGGATGCTTCCGGGATACTCAAGGGATACTCAAGGGATACTTAAAGGATACTCAAGGGATACTTAAGGGATACTCAAGGGATACTTAAGGGATACTTGGCCCGCCGAAGGCGGGAAATTGACAAGCAATTCCGTCGGCACGCCTGCTCTCTCTTCAATTGAAAATCGGTCCGCCTTCGGCGCAGCAATTCCTCTCCGGCCCCCGACCGTCCGTTCCTTCCGCCCAATCCCGCCGCCTGGGCGCTCTGGGCCAAAAACCCCCGGCGCATCCTCAGCGAGACGCCGGCTGTCACCCTAACAGTATACGAACTACCAGGTGTCCAGTCAAGGGGATTCCGGGGGAAATGTGGGGAGGTAGTTGGACGACCGGACCCTAGTAGCGAATCCCCCCGCCAGAAGCCCGAGTCAAGTCTTGCGTCCCACGATCCTCCCCCGATCCCTTTGCTGGGTTGCCGCTTTCACCGGCGGGGTTATGGCGAGGGGACGGGCGAGTTCTGCGGCCGGGGCCTGCTCTCGGGCTTGGCCTGGATGACGGGGCTCGTGTTGCCTGCTATCCCGCGGAGCCTTTCCGTGATCCTGCAGGTTTGTTCGACGTACTTAAGGTATTCAGCGTCGGTCATGGGGCCCTGGGGGGTGTGATAGGGGCCGCACGCGCCAACATAGGCATACCATACGATACTCGGGTATTGCAGGTCTCTGACGGTCTGGAGGACGCCCTGCTTGCCGATCGCACGCAAGAACTGCTCCTTTTCATTGCCGTTGAGATTGCCCAGGTGCCGGTCGAGCAGTTCGAGCGGGCCTTCCTCTGCGTCCGTCGAGGGCGATGGCTTCGAAGCCGTAATGTTACGGATCGCATCCTTTGCTTGTGAAGCCACCCACCCGTTCGTATCGGCGGCGGCCTTCTGGAGCGCCGGAAGACAGTCTCGCCCCCTCCAGCCCAGGCCATCTAAGGTATTGATGGCCAGGACACGGAGTTTCTCATCATGGGGGCCTTCGGCGAGGGCGGCGACGTCTTTTCGAAGACGATACGCCAGTTCCGACCCATAAGGCATGGCCGTGAGAAAGATGAAACGGTGGGGCCAAAGGTCTACGGATCCAAAGGGCGAATCGGCATACGGGCTCTTGAGGGTTGTCGGTTTGCGGAATACCGCTCTACAGATCGTTTCGGCCTCATCCAGTGACGTTCGCCACGACGGCGTATATCCCGCGGGGCATTCCACCTCCAGTGCCACAAGAGACCGGTAGGCGTCCCACCACACTTTGGGGTCATCGCTGGACATGCCCCACGCCAACGCGGCGGGCAACTCATGGTCGCTCCAGACGCTAACTCCCATTGGCTGCTCCGAAAGCCGTCCGCGTTCGAGCAGGTCTCTAGCCGAGGGCGTATGCCACCGCCTTTCGCGAAAGATCCCGCCCTTTAGCAAGGGTCTCCCAGATGGCCTTGCGACCACGACCATCGTGGGCCGTTTCGATGATTCTATCGCGGTTCCGGACATCGACAAAACGTTTCCCTATCTTCTACGTGTCGCTCCGCGGGGGTCGATACGACGGGGAACTGCCTCGCTGAAGCGAGCAGTCCGACAGATGCGGTTCGTTCGCGATTCCCGATTCCGGGTTCTCAGATCTCAGATCTCAGATTTTGGATTTCAGATCTCAGTTCCCAGTTCCCAGTTCCCAGTTCCTTTCCCGCTTACTTGCGGAAGGAGAGGAGCCAGGCCATCAGTTCGGCCAGGTTGGCGGTGGCGACGCAGCAGACGGAGTCGGCGGCGCCGTAGTAGACGAAGAGCTCTTTGCCGATGACGACCGCGCCGCAGGGGAAGGTTACCCGGCCGGTGGCGCCTTCGAGCTCGAAGGGGGCGGCCGGCTCGAGGAAGAAGTCGTCCGGGCGGGCCAGGATCTTGCGGGGGTCTTCCAGGTCCAGCAGCATGGCCCCGGCGCGGTAGGCGTTGCCCTTGCCGTCGAGGTTGGCCACGGCGTGGTAGATCGTCAGCCAGCCTTCGGGCGTGCGGATGGGGGGGCAGCCGCCGCCCATCCAGCCGCCTTCCCAGGGCAGCTCGGGGCGGGCGATGGCGGTCTCCCCCGTCCAGGTCTTCAGGTCCTCGGACGTCGACAGCCAGATGGCTGTGGATTCGTACTGGGGGTACTTGACGGGATTGCGGCGGTCGATGGGGCGGTGGAGCATGACGTAGCGCCCGCCGATCTTCTCGGGGAAGAGGATCACGTCGCGGTTGTCGATCTCGTCGCTGGTGCAGGGGCCCAGGCGGGTCCAGTTACGCAGGTCCTTGCTGGTGGCGATGCCGGATCGCGTCCAGTTCTCCACCCACGTGCCGGTCTGGGCGGGGAGGTTTTTGCGTTTCCGCCCGGCCCAGTGGGCGCACGGCGGATGGGCGCGGGCGGCGTAGGCCATGTAGTACGTGTCGCCCATCTTCACCACGCGGGGGTCCTCGACGCAGCCGGCGTCGAAGCCGTCTTCGGAGGGCGGCAGGACGGGCTCCGTGCCGACGCGTTCGAAGTGGAACCCGTCGCGGCTTTCGGCCAGGCCGATGTAGATGCGGAGGTCTTCGCTCTCGCCGGAGGCGCGGTAGAGCAGCGAGACCTTGCCGTTATCGTAGATGGCGGCGGGGTTGAGCACGCCCTGGCGTTCCCAGTAGCTGTCGGGTTTGGGCAGGAGGATCGGGTTGCCGTTCCATTTCTTCAGTCGCATCGGGTGGTGTCTCCTGAGCGGGTTGGCTCGTGGCCGGACATTATTCACGGGGGGCCCGCGAGGCTCAAGAAGAAAAGCCCCCGGGCCGGGCATTTGCCCGTTGACAACACACCCCCGGAACGGGACAACAGTGCCGATTATGTCCAGACTGATGTGCGTACTGACAGGGTTGGCGGCCTTGCTGTCGGCGCCGGCGGCGGCGTGGTGCGGCGAGGCGGACAAACCCGTGGAGATCGAGGTGCTCCTCTTTGCCGGCGGCGAGGGGATGGAGTTTTATCTCCAGTGCGCCCGGGAGTACGAGAAGCTCAGGCCCAACGTGAAGGTGAACCTCTCGGGCGATCCGCGGATGCCCGACAAGGTCCGGATCCGCATCTTGGAGGGCACGTACCCGGAGATCACGAACATCCCGGACGGGTCGGCCAGTTGGAACCTCATTCGCGGGGGTTTCGTCCAGCCGATGGACGAATTCCTGGACGCACCGGCCTGGGACGAGGACCGCACGTGGCGGAGTTCGTTCATGGCCGGGGCGCTGGACCAGTACACCGACGGGGGCAAGGTATACGGCGTGCCGCTGACGTACTGGGTGTGGGGGATCTGGTACAACAAGGCGATGTTCGAGAAGCACGGGTGGAAGCCCGCGCGGACGTGGGATGAGTTGTACGCCCTGTGCGAGCAGGTCAAGGCCGCCGGCATCGCCCCGATCGCCTTCATGGGGCGATACCCCACCTACGCCAACAGCCTGCTGCAGTCGGCGTATTACCACCTGGCGGGGGCGGAGCGGTTCATGGCGATGCTCGACGTTCGCCAGGGGAGCTTCGACAACCCGGAGTTCCGCGAGGCGGCGGCCCTGACGCAGCGGCTGGCGGTGAACTACTTCCAGAAGGGCTCGTCGGGGATGAGCCACACCGAGGCCCAGATGCAGTTCTTCCAGGGCCAGGCGGCGATGATCGTCTGCGCGTCGTGGCTCAAGAGCGAGATGAAGGGCAATATCCCGCCCGGGTTCCGCCTGGGGACGTTCAACCTGCCGGTCGTGCCGGGGGGCAAGGGCGATCCGACGGCGGTCAATGCCTGGAACGGGTACTTCTGGGTGATGAAGCACAGCCGCCACCCGAGGGAAGCGGCGGACTTTCTGCGGTTCATGACGTCGCGGAAGATGGCCGCCGAGTTCTGCCGCCAGCGAGACCAGCCCGCGGCGATTCGCGGGGCCTCCGAGGGCAACCTCTCGAGCGACCTGGACGGCCTGGTGGCGATGGGCAAGCAGGCCAAGAGCATTTATTCGTACTTGCCCCTCCGACCCGAGATGGACCAGCACTGGGCGGACATGATCACCAAACTGATCATCAACGAGGAGCGGATCACTCCCGACGACGCCGCCGAAATGATGGAGCGGGCGGCGGCGTCCGTGCGAAGCCATGGCAAACACGAACGGTTGCCATGCTCCCCACCAAGGATCTAACTCGGTCCGGTTGAAAGGGATAACCCAACGGCTGGGATAGGCAAAATCGAGATAGCCCAACAACGATTCCACGCGCATCTGGGAGCGGCCGAATACGCACTGAACGTCGGCCAATTGCCCGGATTTTCCGGCGCCCTCGAGATCAACTACCAAAGCCAGAAACGGTCGTTGTCCTAAGGTAACCGGCGTAGCACCGTACCATCCCAGGCGGCCGTTCGTGATCGCTCCCAGCGCCCAGTCCTTCGGCTGGAGCACCCAGCGGTGGGACGGGCTGACGAAGATGATCCCCGTCGGGCTGGTCCACTTCCAGCGGCTGCTCTTCGAGAGCGACGGGTTCTGGGTGGCCCTCACGAACAACCTGTTCATCATGCTGGTGATCCCGATGTTCGTCCTGCCCCTTTCGCTGTTCCTGGCCGGGTGCATCAGCCGGGGGGTGCGGGGGGCGGGCTTCTTCCGCGTGGTGTTCTTCTTCCCCAACCTCTTGGGCGGGGTGACCGCGACGCTGCTCTGGATGCACCTGTACAACCCGAAGGCCGGCATGATCAACGGCTTCCTGACCTGGGCCGGCGACGTCGCCACGCACTGGGGGCTCACGAGAATGGGCCTTTGGCTGGTGTCGTTCCAGGAATTCGCCTGGCTGTCGCCCGACCACCTGTACTGGGCGATGGTGCCCATTTCCGTGTGGGGGGCGTGCGGGTTCTACATGGTGCTGTTCCTGGCGGCGATGCAGGGCATCCCCCGCGAGCTGTACGAGGCCGCCGATATCGACGGGGCCTCCCCCTGGCGACAGTTCCGCAACATCACCCTGCCGCTTCTCCAGGAGGTCATCGCCATCGCGACCGTCTTCCTGGTCATCGGCGGAATGAAGGCCTTCGAGCTCATCTGGCTGCTGACGGAGCAACAGCCCACGACGGCCACCCACGTCATCGGCACGAAGATGGTCTACTCCATGTTCAACGAGTTCAACGTCGGCGAGGCCAGCGCCATCGCCGTGCTGCTGTTCCTGATGGTGTTCTTCGGCACGGCCGTCACGCTGCGCCTGATGCGCCGCGAGCGGGTGGAGCTCTAGATGAACGACAGCGCCCAAAACCGATCTGGGCTCCGCAAGGCATCCTGGCTTCTGCTGCTGGCGAGGGTGGCGGTCTTCCTGTTCGGGAAAGCGCGCCCGTATGCCCTGGTCGTGGCGAGGGCGTTCGTTTTCATGTGCCGGGCCGCCCTCTACCCCATCCTGGCCATCGGCGTGGGCGTGGTGGTCTACCCGATGTTCTGGCTGCTGTGCACGTCGCTCAGGACGTCGCAGGACTTCTACGCGCACCCGCTTTGGCTGCCGGCGTGGGGCGATCTGCAATGCTCCTGACGGTCGGGACCGTCGCGATGACCGTCCTTCTGTCGGCGATGGCGGCCTACGCGATCTCCCGCTTCCGCTTCCGCGGCGTTCGCCCGGTGTTCTTCTACTTCCTGGCCGGGCTGATGGTGCCCCTGCAACTGGCGATCGTGCCGCTGTTCTTCGAGATGAAGTCGCTGGGCCTGCTGGACTCGCGGCTGGGGCTGCTGGTGGTGTACGTGGCCTTCGGCATGCCGTTTTCCATCTTCGTGCTGACGGGGTTCTTCAAGACCCTGCCCGCGAGCCTGCACGAGGCGGCCCTGCTGGACGGGGCGGGCGAGTGGGGCGCGTTCTGGCGCGTCATGCTCCCCCTGGCCCGGTCGGGGCTGATCACCGTGGGCATCTTCACGTTCCTGGGCACGTGGAACGAGTTCCTGATGGCCTTCATGTTCCTCTCGGGCCCCGACAGCGACGCCCTCCGCACCTTGCCGCTGGGCCTGGCCAAGATTACGATTGTCAGCCAGTACCGCACCGACTACGGGATGGGCTTCGCGGGCCTCGTGCTCATGATGGCCCCGACGCTGGCGGTGTACGTGCTGCTTCAGAAGCACCTGGTAAAAGGCATTACGGTCGGCGCGGTGAAGGGCTAAGACGCCTCGGCCGCCCCACAAGGAGACTCGCGTGAAACTGCAGCGATTCAAAGGCAATCCGATTCTGTCCCCCAACGGGGCCAATGCCTGGGAGGCCGCCGTCGCGACCAACCCCGGCGCGTGGTACGACGAGAAGACCCAACAGGTGCTGATGCTCTACCGCGCCGCCGGGCTGGACGACGCCCACCGCGTTCACCTGGGCCTGGCCGTCAGCAAGGACGGGTATCATTTCACGCGAACCTCCGACAAGCCGGTCTTCAGCCCGAGCGCCGACGGGTTCGACGGCGGGTGCATCGAGGACCCGCGGATCATCAAGATCGGCGAGTGGTACTTCGTCACCTACGCCTGCCGCGCGTTCCCGCCGGGCCAGTACTGGCTGTCGGGGCACCGCCACCGGCCTGGCCCTGACGAAAGACTTCCGCACCTGGTTCCGGGCCGGGCGTATGACCAGCCCCCTCGTCGACGACCGCGATGTGATCCTGTTCCCCGAGCCCATCGACGGCAAGTGGGTGATGATCCAGCGGCCGATGCAGTGGGCCGGGCCTGGGTATCCGTGCGAGAAACCGTCGATCTGGATCGCCCGCGGGGACGACATGCTGGACTGCCGCGACAGCAAGCTGCTGCTGACGGGGCGGTACGAGTGGGAAGTCAACAAGGTCGGGGCCAACACCCCGCCGATCAAGACCCCGCACGGGTGGCTGATGCTGCACCACGGGGTGGGCCCGGATTGGCACTACCGCGTCGGGGCGATCCTGATGGACCTGAACGACCCCTCGAAGGTGCTCCACCGATCGGTCGACTGGCTGCTCCAGCCGGAAGAGCCTTTCGAGACGAAGGGGTACTACAACGGCGTGGTGTTCCCCTGCGGGGCGGTCGTGATCGACGGGACGCTGTTCGTCTACTACGGCGGGGCGGACCAGCACGTCGGCGTGGCCACGTGCAACCTGGACGACCTGCTGAAGTACCTGCGGAGCTGCCCGGCCTGAGGCGGGGAGTTACTGCGGGATCTTCAGCCACTCGAACAGGAGGAACCGCATTCGCCCGATGACGAGCGAGATGCGGGCCATGGCCGTGTAGCCGAAGGACGCGCCGAAGGAGAGCATGAGGAACCAGATGCCGGTCTTGGAGACCCTCTGTCCGACCGGGCCGTGGGGGATGGAGAAGAAGAAGTAGAACAGGACGCAGACGGTCCCGACCAGGACGGTCAGGGCGCCGGTGACGGCGCCGGCGTTGGCCCACCAGCCGGCATCGGCGGTGACGCCGGCCTGGATGGGCTTGGCGGCGGCCTGGAGTTGCTGGAGGATGTTGGTGTCCGTCATCACCAGGATGGTCATGCCCGCGCCCCAGCCGACCATCATGGAGTAGGAGTAGCGGCTGAGCCACCCGTGTTTGCGGGACAGGCGGGTCAGGAGCAGGACGCCCAGCAGGATCGGGACGGAGCGGAAGACCAGGGCGTCCCAGAGGGCCTGATTCGACGGGGCCAGGGCCAGGGGGTTGTAGATCTGGGGTCGCAGGGCCAGCCGCCAGGTGTTGATGGCGCCATAGCCCAGTTGGGCGCCGATGTAGACATTCTCGGCGATCTTGAAAAGCGGGTTGTCGCGGTAGAGGAAGCTGTACATGATCAGCGTGAGGGCGGCGGCGATGATGATACCGACGGCCTCGATCCGGTCGTTGGCGTTCTTGCCGAACAGGCTGTCCTTCTGGCAGAGAATGCTGGCGACGACAAAGGCCGTCCCCAGGGCGATCATGACGGCCGCTTCGACGGTGCGTCGCATGGGGCTCTCGGTGGTTTGGGCCTGGGGTTCCATGAGGTCAGGCCTCCTTTCCTTGGGCCCGGCGGAAGAGGAAACGGACGTTGGCGCCGATGATCAGGGCGATGAGCAGCCCGTGGGCGACGGACTGGACTTGCATGCCCTTGGCGGCGTCGTCGGAGCGGTGGAGGAGGAGTTCGTAATCGGCTGCGCCTCGCAGCCCGGCCAGGATGCCCTTGACCTGCCCCGTATTGAGGTACGGGTAGAGGTCCGGCGCCATCACCGCCGTTACGCCGGCGACCAGGGGAACCTTGAGCCTGTCCGAGCCGTACTGGATCCACATGTTCACCGTGTCGCCCAGGGAGATGACCGTTATGAGGGACACGTCCTTGAGCGAATTCACCCCGGCCAGGGCGGGCATGTCCCGGGTGGTCTGGCTGAAGTTGTCGGTTTCGAAGGTCCTCTGAATGCTCTCGCCCATGGTGATCACGACGTTGGCCATGCCGGGGCGGTATCCCAGGAAGACCCAGTCCTTGCCGGAGACGGTTCCGGTTTCCTTGGCGATCTTCTGGCAGATGTCGCTGATGAGGGCGGGGGCGATGTAGTTCGTCGTGACCAGAATGGGCACGAGTTTCCTGGCGAAGCAGTGCCTGAGGATGCCTTCGGCCATGGGGCGCAGTTCCGCCTCGCAGTTGGGGTCGAATTCCATGGCGATCAGCACGCGCGACCCGGCGGGAAGGCTCTCGACGCGGTCATAGACCTTGTGAGCCTCTTCCTGTGCGTGGAAGGAGGGGATGGGCATCTGGATCACGTAGGGCACGATGATCGCCGCGGCCACCAGCAGGTAGATGATGCGTCGGGTGCGGATCAGGCCTTGGGTATCGTTGGCGGGCATCAGTCACCTCCCCCCATGTACGAACGTTCGACGCCCAGGAGGATTCGCAGCGACTGGGCGATGGCCCCCAGGCTGATGCCCATCATGATCGCCCGCTTGGCGGCCAGGTTGGGGTACTTCATCAGGACGTCGGTGATCCGGGAGAACATTTCCGGATCGCCCAGCCAGCCGCCGAGGACCTCGCTGACGGGCACGCGGCCGAACATGACCACCAGGGCCGCCACGAGCATCAGCACGGCCGCCGTGTTCCGGGCGCGGAAGGTGCGGAAAGCCGCGCTGGCCATGAAGAACGCCATGCTCGAGTAGATCGTCGCGGTGCAGGGCTTGATGAGGTAGTCGTACCCCCGGTCCAGCCAGGTTCGCGTGCCCTGGGCGACGTCGATGATCGGGCCCTTGCCCTCATTGTAAAGCCCGACGGCGATCATCCCGCCGGCGGCCAGGAATACGAAGATGCTGTACGCCCACCCGGGGGTCTGGCGGCGGATCCGCGTCCAGTGCATGTGCAGGAGGCTGTAGAGCCCGATGAACAGGGCGAAACTGCCGATGATCTGGAACCAGAGGGTGATGTTCTCCCGGAATCGCCCCGCCCACGGCGCGGGCACGAACTCCTGCACGAAGGCGGCCACGCCGATCGCGAAGACCAGGATCAGGGGTATCGTTCGCTTGTACCACATGTCGAATCCGTCGTCCTAGAACGTTTTGAAGAGGTTGGTGAGCCAGTCCAGGGAAACGCCCCGGGCCGCCGCCACGCTCAGTACGGCCGTGATGACCACGATGGTGACCATCAGGAACGCCTTGCCGACGTCCTGCCCGCGGAGGCTGCCCAGCATCTTCGGCTCGCGCGACAGATACGCCGAGGCCGCGAACAACTCCTCCCCGATCAGCGTGTAGTCGCAGGTGGTGATCAGGAAGGGCAACTGGCTGTAGGAATCGGTGCCGGAGATCTGGATCGCGCCGGTGGAGGCGCCGGTCTCGGCCAGGAACAGGCTCTCGGCGAAGAACGTGCCCAGCATGAAGATCGCCGCCGGGCGTTCGCGAACCACCAGCCCGCTGACGGCCGTCGCGTAGGCGAAGTTGTCCGTGGAAATGAACAGGACGTCGTCGGGGTTGTACGCGTCGGGTCGCCCGGCCTCGGTGTAGGCCTGCTGGACGACTTCCTGGCTGACGGCCGTCACCATGGGGTCCCAGTTCATCACGCGGACGCGGGTGTCATACTCGGCGGCCTTGCGGGCGACTCGGCCCAGGATGGTCAGGGACGCCATGGTGGCCATGCTTTCCACGCCGGCGATGCCGTGCACGAAGTAGACCGGTCGGCCCATCTCGGTCGCCCGCCCGATGCCCTCATCGACGGCGTCCAGCCCGGCGATGCGGCGGATGTACAGGTTGGGGTTCCGCCGCGCGATCCAGATGAACGCCGCCACCACCGCACAAAACGCCACCGAGAAGATCGCGATGTTGAGTTTGTACCACTTGAACTGATTGGGCAGGGCCGCCGCCGACAGCACGAGCGGCTGGCCGTCCTTATCCGAGACGTACGCCCGGGCGCGGCCCCCGTCCGGAGACACGCTCAGCCGCAGATAGTACGTCGCCGCATTGATCCGCCTCGTGCGGGCCTTGGCGTCCGTGGTGTCCCGCTCGGTCAGGTCGGCCATCAGGCGGGCGAGCCATTTCGCGTCGGCGTCCGACGCTGCCAAGGCCCGTTGGAGTTCCTCCGCACTCAGATGCCCGGCCTTGGCGTGCCGCGTGAGGCTCTCGGTCCGGCTCTCACCGGCGGGGACAGGCGGGTACAGGCTCGACGGGCAGATGCGGGCATAGTAGAGGCCCGCATTGGCCGGCGAAACGCCGAAGAACTTCTGGTTGGCCGACTTGAGGGCCTCGGGGCCGGGCTTGACCTGGACGGTCTTGAAGGCCCCGGCCGCGAAATCCTCTTTCGCCGCCGCCACGTCCACGACGTATACGGCGCCGGGAGTTTCGATCTTGGGCTTGGCCCACTCGACGATGATCGCCGACCCGTCGTCGCTGGGGCAATCGTAGGCCTTCACCGACTCGGGCGCGGGAATCTCCAACGGAACCGGCGCCGACGCCGGCGCCGAAGCGGGGGCGGCGGCCGGCGCGGAGGCAGGGAGCGACTCGGCCTGTTGGCCTCGCGAGGGCGCCCCGGCGATCAGGAGCATGACTCCGGCGGCGGCGAACCCCCAGGCCCGGGCGCGGCGCATAACCGGCCGGCGGCGGGGGGTCGTCGTGTTGGTTTCCGTGAAGGCCATCGTGTTGGTCCGGGGTTCTTGCAGGGCCGGTGTGGGCTACTTGTCCTTTCCGTAGTCGCCGCCGAAGGGGTCGCGGTCGGTGCCGCCGCGGTCGTTGACGTCGATCACCCGAACCTGGAATCTCTGCCCATTGAGGCTCTTCCAGTCCTTGGGCCCCAGGACGATTTCCTTCGGGGCCGGCTTCTTCGGGTCGATCGGCACGCAGTAGTCCGCCCCGGGATTGGCGAAGGGCACTTCCAGCCCGACGAAGGCGATGCCCGCCTGGCTCTTGATCGTGATCCGCCGGGCCTGGCGGTCGACGACCATCTCCGGGGCCGGAACGTCGGGGTACTGGATGTCGTCCAACGCGAAGAACTTGTTGCAGGCGAGGTTGTTGGCCGTCACCCTGCAATAGCGGGCGATCTGGTCTTCGTTGACGTCGGCGGCCTTGTGACTGGTCTTCGAGGGCGGCTCGACGAGGGTGAAGAAGCGGTTGAAGTAGTCGTGCCCGCGGGTCATGATGCAGAAGGGGTCCATGCTGTGGGGCAGCCCGAACGTGTGGTCGATCTCGTGCAGGCAGGCCCCGATGCAGGTGGAGGAATTGGCCCAGTACACGTCCCGCCCGATCGCGTCGACGTGGTACTTGCCGTCGATGGGCGTGGCGTCCATGAACGCCGCCTGGGCGTTGGCGATGCTGTCGGGCCAGGAGTAAATCGTGATCCCGCCCATCATGGCCTTGCCGCCCCCGCCGATGGCGGTGTAGCCCATGCCTCGCCCGGTCAGGACGAGGTAGTGCGTGTTGGGCCTGGCGGCCTGGGCGTTGATCGCCGCGTCGATGGCGCCCTGGTTGAGCCCGGAGTTGGGCGCCTGGTCGCCCTTGACGACGAACGTCTTGGCCGTGCCGTCGGGCTCGAGTTCCACGTTGAAGGTCTTGCGCCCGTACCCCATGCGGTGCATCGACTCGGCGCTGAAACTCTGCATCAGCAGCATCGCCGTGCTCATCCTGCCCTTGACGTCCTGGTTATCGTTGGCCTTGGGGCTCAGGTAGCCCGCGTCGCCGGTCTTGTCGGTGTAGAAGATCGCCCGCACCATGTAGGGGTTGGTCTGGGGCTTGAAGGTGAGCGTGAGATTCGTCGAGGCCCCGCCCCCCGACACGACCAGCTTGTTCTCCCCCGGCACGAGGTCAGCCAGCACCTTGAAGTGCCCCTTGTGCGCCAGCCCGATCATCTTCCGCGTCGGCCGCTGGGACGAGAGGTTCACCAGCCCGACCGCCTGGGCCTTCTGGTCGGCCAGCGAACCCATGAGCAGCGGGGTGGAGTAGCGGATCGTCTCTCCGCCGGTGAAGTTTCCCACGGCGATATCGGCGGCCCGGGCGGCGCCGCCCCAGACCAGCGTCATCACAAGGGCCGTCACTGCCAACCAACCGTGCTTTCCGCTGATGGCCATGTCCGTATTCCTTTGATCCCGCCGGCTCGTACCGGCCGAGCGGTTGGCGGATTATAACGTGCCCCCCCGCCCCGGGCTATAGCGGGTTGCGAGAAAAGCTTCTCGCCCCG
>JAPLNA010000229.1 GCA_026693065.1 Planctomycetota bacterium | reverse complement strand
TACGCGGCGATCGCGGCGGGCCACCACACCGAGGCGCGCGGCTCGATCATCATGGTCGACCCGCGCATCAAGGACGACAACGCGATGGCCCAGGTCAAGCGCGTGACGCCTGACCAGCTCTTCCCCGAGGGCGAGGAGGGCGGCTACCCGTACCACACCGCCTACCAACGGTCCTGGCCGCTGAGCGAGAACTACCACCTCGTTACCTACGACGCCAGGACGGTCTACTTCGGTTATACCGAAATGGGCCAAGGGGCGGCCTGGTCTCCGGAGAAGAGCTATCACGTTTTCAGCGCCGGCCTGGACGGCGGGAATCTCCGCCAACTCACCGACGGTAAATGGAACGAGTTCGACCCCTGCCCCATGCCCAACGGGCGGCTGATGTTCATCTCCGAGCGGCGCGGCGGCTACGGGCGGTGCCACGGGCGCGAGGTGCCCGTCTTCACCCTGCACAGCATGAACGACGACGGCAGCGACATCGTCACCGTGAGTTTCCACGAGAGCAACGAGTGGCAGCCCAGCGTCAACAACGACGGCATGATCGTCTATACCCGGTGGGACTACGTCGACCGCGGCTTCAACCAGGCCCACCACCCGTGGATCACCACGCCCGACGGGCGCGACGCCCGGTCGTTGCACGGCAACTTCCCGCCCGACAACGACCCGGGCAAGCGGCCGTGGGCGGAGATGCACGTCCGCGCCATCCCCGGCTCGCGGAAGTACGTCGCCACGGCCGCTCCGCACCACGGGCAGTCCTACGGCACGCTCATCATTTTCGACACCCGCGTGGCGGACGACGACCAGATGGCCCCTGTCCGCCGGCTGACGCCCGAGGCCGTCTTCCCCGAGGGCGAGGAGGGCGGCTACCCCCTGGCCGCTGAGCGAGAACTACCACCTCGTTACCTACGACGCCCACGACAACAACCACGGCATCTACCTGCTGGACGCCTTCGGCAACAAGGAGCTCATCTACCGCGACTCGCAGTTGGCGTGCCTCGGGGCGATTCCGCTGCGGGCGCAGGCCCCTCCGCCCGTCCTGCCCCACCTGACGCTCGCGGGCAAGCCCAAAGCCCCCGGCCTGGCCACCCAGCCCGCCCCCGCCGACGCGACCGGAACGGTCACCGTCATCAACGTCTACGACAGCCTCAAGCCCCTGCCCCCCAACACCCGGATCGCCGCCCTGCGGATCATGCAGTTGTTGCCCAAGACCACGCCCGTGGCCGACAGCCCGCGCATCGGCTACGGGGCGCAGAAGAACATCCGGGCGGTGCTGGGCACCGTGCCCGTCGAGAGCGATGGCAGCGCGTATTTCACCGCCCCGGCCCGCAAGCCCCTCTACTTCCAGGCCCTCGACGAGCGGGGGCTGGCCGTGCAGTCCATGAAGAGCGACACGTACCTCCAACCCGGCGACCAGCTCACCTGCCAGGGCTGCCACAACCAGGCGCTCCGCGCCCCGGCCCTGTCGCAGCCGGCGGCGAGGGCCCTCAAGCGAGCCCCTTCGCCCATCACCCCCGAGGCCGACGGCTCGAGGCCCTTCAATTACCCGCGCCTCGTCCAGACCGTCCTGGACCGCCAGTGCGTCGGCTGTCACGCCAAGGCGAGGCAGGAGGGCAAGAACGCCATCGACCTGGCCAACGCCCACACGTCCTACAACAACCTCCGCCCGTTCGCTTTCTTCTGGGACGGCGCCGCCGCCACGCCCTCGCGAACCACCCCGGGTCAGTTCGGCGCCAGGGCCTCGCGCCTCCTGGCCGTGCTCGACAAGGGCCACTACGGCCTCAAGCTGCCCGCCGACGACCTCCGGCGAATCACCCTCTGGCTGGACAGCAACAGCGACTTCTACGGCTCCTGCGAGAACACCGCCGCCCAGGACCAGGGCCAGGTCGTCCCGCTGACTCTGGAATAATCCCTCCGCTTCCGCCTGCCGCGAGGCCTGGAGAAGATTCTCTGGAGCGGATCGTGGCTCGCCCGGTCATCGCGGCAAAGAGACAGGGATTAGGGGATTCCTGGATTAAGGGATTGAAGCGATGGGATAAGGATCAAGAGATCGGGGTCATGCGCTTCGCATGCCGCGGCGTCTGGCGATTCCTCTGTTCTGGTTTTCTCTTTCCGTAAATCCCTTTTTTCTCCCATCCTGAAATCCCCTAATCCCCGTCTCTTTGCCGCGAACTGCCGAACGTCCCCCTCTCCACCCACGGCCCGCGCTAACGTTCTTGGCCGTGACGCTGTACAATTCCCCAAGCGCCGGCGGGTGAAGGCCGGCGGAAGCGGAGGTTGCTTGGCATGACATCGAACCTAGACGTGGAAATCGGCGCCGAGGGCGGCGTGCTGTCGCTGGTGCGGCGAGAGGGCGGCAAGAGGGCGGAGTACCTGTTTCACCGCCAGGGCCCCTGGGCCATGCATCTGGAGATCGCGCTGGGCGAGGAGCCCCTCCGCGCGGTGCCGCTGCGGGCGGCGGGGGAGGGTTGGCGATTCGAGGCTGACGAGGGCGACTTCCGCGTCGAACTGGAGTACGTCCTTCACGCCGACGCGCTGGAGATTCGGGTGAGCGCGACCAACACGGCCGCCCAGCCGCGAGCGTGCCGCTGGCTGCGCCTCGTGTCGGGCGTCGACACGCACATGGAGCGATACCCCGACTGGAACCACAAGCTGTTTCCCACCACGCTGCGTTGCGAGGGCGGGCATCTGTGGGGGGTGATGGGTTCACCGGACGACCGGTGGCTGGCGCTGGCGAGCCCGGACGCGTGGGAGTCCTTCAAGATCTTCTACAACGCGCACGGGCATCACCGCATTCACACGATCGGGCTGGACCTGGTGAACGACCGCGAGCCCCGTCCGTGGTATTACGCTCCCTCGCGGCCGGCGTTCGCGGGCGGCCAGCGGCGGACGTGGCGGCTGTTTGTCGTGCCCCTCTCGCGGGAGGAAGACCTGGGGCCGGCCGTCGCGAGATGGGCGCAGGCGCCGTTCGGCGAGTGGGTGGATCCGATCGGTCTGGCAGGCGAGCCGCTGACGTTCGACGTGACGGCCCCCGAGGCGGCCGCACTGGAGGTGACGGGTCCGGCGCAGTTGGAGATCGCCTACGAGGCGCGGGCCGACGGACTTGTGCGACGAAGGTACGTAGCGCGGATCGAGGCGCTGCGGACCGGGCAAGGGGTGGACATTGGTTGTACGGCCGCCGGCCGTACGTGCAAAGTGACCGCCATGCCTCGCCGCCCGTGGGAGTGGTATGTCCACTGCGCCTCCGAGTTCGCCCGGCTGCTCCGCCCGCCGGTGGCCACGCACGTGTGCGAGGCGGCGATGCCGGCGTTTTCGCTGCTGGCGGCCCAGCGGCTGGCGCCCACGGCGGGGCGGCGAGAGACGTTGCGGGCGTTCCTGGAGGACGATCTGTTCCGCGTGGCCTTCAGCCCCGAGGGCGAGCCGCTGCTCCGCCCCGACCGCATCCAGAACTCCTCCTTCGCCATGGACCAGGCGCGGGAGTTTTACGACATCACGGGCGAGCGGGCGTGGCTGGAGCGGGCCCAGTTCCTGGGCGACTGGCTGCTCGAGCGGCAGGGGGCCGACGGCGGGTTGTACACGCATCACGGCACGCACTACACGGCGGTGACGTATCCGGCCAAGTCGCTCATGGACCTGGCCCTGGCAGAGCGGGCGCTGGCCTCCCGCGCTCGCGGAGCGGCGGCGAAGAAGGCCCACGTCGCCCGGGCGCGACGGCTGATGGCCGCCGTCGGGCGGTGCATGGAAGACCTGCTCCGCCGCGGGGCCAATATCGAGACCGAAGGCGAGATGACCTTCGAGGACGGGATGATCGCCTGCTCGGCCTTCCAACTGGCCCAGTGGGCGCGGATCACCGGCGACGGGCGGTTTGCCGCGACGGCCGAGGCCCTCATGAAGAGCCACCGCTGCCTCGAGTGGCGAGGCCCCGACTGCCGAACCAACGGCGGCACGCTGCGGTTCTGGGAAAGCTACTGGGCGATCGGCTGGGGCAACTGCCTCAACACCCCGCACGGCTGGAGCGCCTGGGCCGGCTGGGCCTGGCACGCCCTGTACCTGGCCACGGGCAAGCCGCTGTACTTCCGCCGGTTTCGCCACTCGCTGACGGCCTGCCTGTCGCTCATCGACGCCAACTCGGGCGAGGTGTACTTCTGCTTCACCCCCGACCCGACGATCTACCCGAACATGGGTCGCGGGCAACCGGTGCCCGGCGGCGGATGGCTCATGCCCGTTCGCCCGGGCACGTTCCCCGAGGGCGGCGGCGAGACGCACGAAGTGATCCGCCTTCTCTCCGGCACGGCCCTGGAGAACGCCTACGTCTACTTCGACGAGGGCGCCTGGCACGGCCTGAACGTTCAGTTGGCTTCCGGCGCCAAAGGCACGACGACGTTGACCGTGACGGACCCCCGCATCCGCCGGCTCTACGTCAACTCGTCCAACGGCGCGCCGGTGAAGAGCCTCCGCTACCGTCTGCCGCGAGGCGTGGAGAAGATTCTCCATCCCAATCTGAAGTAGATCGCTGTCCGTTGCTGCAATTGTAATTGCGATCAGCCGAACAGGGAGGGGGACGGCGGCGGCAACTTGGGGGGGTAGAAGAGCCCGATGACAAGCCACTGATTGACGGGGTGGCGAGATCCCACGAAGAACCGAACGTCATTATCCGGCCTGCAGATCTGGCCCAAGAACTTGTTCCGGACGCTCTTCAGGGCTTCCTGTTCGCCCTTGGACTTCCGCTCTCGCAGGAACAGTGCCCCCAACTCCCAGTCCTCGAATATCAGGCGATGTGGTTCCACACTGTCGTCACAGGTGAACACGTAGTGAAAGCGATACGGGATTCGCTGGAGTTCCTTCTTCTTGCCGAAGAGGAGAGGCTGGGACAGATTTGCTTCGTGCTTTGGCGACCACTTGTCTTCCCCCCTGCTGATCTCAAGATCTAGAACTCTCCTTGGGCGGATGATGCCGAGAGAGGTCCGGTTCTCCTCCCATCTCTGCTCCAGCTCCCGGAGCGTATGGTGGGGTAAGTGATCGACAATCTCACGTCGGTGTCTCCAGCCTTGGTTGACCGATAGAGGTTCCCCCAGCAGCCGGATAGACGTGACGTCCGGCTCTCGGCTTTCCGGTCTGGGGTCATTCTGGTATCCGCGTACGGCGAGCCCAAGTTCAATCCATTGCCATTTCTTGTACTGCTGCTCCCGCGGCAGGTATCGGTAGGGTATCGGGTAGATGCGAAGCCATTTCCCCGACTCTGAAATGGCCGCCGTGCAGACCGTTTCGTCGTGTTTTACGGAAGGGTTCGGATAGGTCTTCACGACCACAAGAGCTTTGGTCAACTGGTAATCGGCCCGCATTCGATCCCCCGAATGTCGCGCACCGGAAGGTGCGTCATGGATGAGATAATCGCAGCCAGGCGAGTTCGATGACAAAGCGCAGGATCGGCCTCCATGCATAGCAGCACGCTGGCCTTCTGTATCACAAGATCGGACACCCGTCGAACGGCATCAGGTTGTGACGGCAGTAGGGTATTGGTGTAGTGATCGAAGAGTCTGTCATAGTCTTCCATGCCGTCTAGATCATGACGAAGCGACGAAGGAATGCCCACTTCCGGGACATGGACGTATTCAAGGCCGACCTTGCCAGCAACACGGCTCAAGGAACTCCTGTGGAACCCGTAGCGACGGGCGACCGGGTTACTACGCACGTCGATGATTCGGCTGATTCCTGCCAGCATCACTTCGTCGAGAAGGCGATCGACTGACCACCTCTCATAGCCAACGGTGTAGACGGCGGGCATGGCGTTCTGCCGTTCAGCGAGTCTCTTGATCCGACTGTTTGCCGTGTACCAGGGGAATCCTGTGTAGACGTAATCGACCAACTCGTCCGAAGCCCGTCTGGCGAACCGCTCCACAACACCAGCCACATCGAACCGGATTGCGGGAGACAGTGTATCCGTGTTACCGTTCGCTCCGTCGCCCCGCTCCCACGCCTTCCCATCCTTCGTCTCGCGAAGATATCCCTCGCGCACCAGAGTGTCCGCTTCCCGGAACAGAGTGAAAGAGAATGGCCCGTAGAGGTATGGCACAAAGTCGTAGAACGACCCGCCACCGGCGCTTCGCGTCTCGCGCGCGACCAAGAAGGCCCACTTGGTCAACTCCAAGTGCCCCACGGCTCTGCCGGCCCGCTCGATCATGTATAACAGGCATTTCTGCCGGGTTAGCATCGTACTCCTCGCGATAGTCTTCACTCTCATCTTAGACATCGGCTGTTCGTACAGCAACCCTTGATGTCGCGCGTTCCACCGGCCAGCGGTTCCACCCACGGCCCGCGCTAACGTTCTTGGCCGTGACGCTGTACAATTCCCCAAGCGCCCGCGGACAACCGCCGGCGGATGAGAGGACGATGGCTGGAAAGCTGACGACATTGTGGCGGTTCATGCGGGGGCAGCGGCTGCGGTATGGTTGCGCGCTGGCGGCGATACTGGTTTCGACGGCGGCGGCGTATCTCGTGCCGCTGGTGGGCAAGCTGGTGATCGACCAGGTGGTCCGGAGTCTGCCGCTGGCGGAGGGCGAGCGAGTGGCCCGTTGGCTGCTGGCGTGCCTGGGCGGGGCGGACACGCTGGCCGGACGGCTGTACCTGGCGGCGGGGGCGGTGCTGGGCCTGACGGCCCTGGCCGGGGGGTTCGACTTCCTGAAGGGGCGGTGGAGCGCTCACGCCGCCGAGGCCGTCGCGAGGGATCTGCGGGACCGCCTGTACGATCACCTCCAGCGACTGCCCGTCCGCTACTACGACCAGGCTGACAGCGGCGACCTCATCCAGCGGTGCACCAGCGACGTCGAGACGATCCGCCTGTTCCTGGCCACGCACGTGGTGGACATCGGGCGCGGGGCGGTGCTGATGGCGGTGGCGCTGCCCATGCTGCTGGACCTGGACCCTCGGATGGCGCTGCTGGGCACGGCGGCGATCCCGGTGGTGCTGGTGTTCTCGGTGGTGTTCTTCGTGAAGATCCGCGACCTCTTCCAGTCCGCCGACCAGGCCGAGGGCGCCATGACCGCCGTCCTGCACGAGAACCTCACCGGCATCCGCGTGGTGCGGGCGTTCGCGCGGGGCGGGCACGAGTGCGAGAAGTTCGCCCGGGGCAACGCGGCCTACCGCGACCGATCGTGGCGGCTGCTCAAGGTGCTCTCGTGGTACTGGTCCATCAGCGAACTCATGTGCACCGTGCAGACCGGGCTGGTGCTGCTGGCCGGGGCGTACTTCGTCAGCCGCGGCTCGATGACGCTGGGGACGCTGTCGGCGTGTACCTTTCTGGTGGCGATGTTCCTGTGGCCCGTTCGCATGCTGGGGCGCGTGCTGACGGACCTGGGCAAGGCGATGGTGTCGCTGGGTCGCGTGGGGGCGATTCTGGACTCGCCCGTGGAGACCGACGCCGCCGGCGCGGCCGTGCCGACAAACTCCCGGGCCGGGGGGGAGATTGTGTTCGAGCACGTGCGGTTCAGTCACAACGCCGAGGGCGAAGCGGCCCTGGCCGACGTGTCGTTCCGGGTGGAGCGAGGCTCGACGGTGGCGATTCTCGGGCCCTCGGGCTCGGGCAAGAGCACGCTGATCAACCTGCTGCTGCGGCTGTACGACTACCAGGGCGGCTCGATCCGCCTGGACGGCGTGGAACTGGCTCATCTGCCGCGGCGGTGGGTGCGGTCGCAGATCGGCGTGGTGCTTCAGGATCCGTTTTTGTATTCGCGGTCGGTGGGGGAGAACATTCGGCTGGGTCGCGGCTCGGCCCGGGCGGAGGACGTCGCCGGGGCGGCCGCCGTCGCGTGCATTCACGACTCGATTCTGTCGTTCCAGCACGGGTACGAGACGATCGTGGGGGAGCGGGGGGTGACGCTTTCGGGGGGGCAGAGGCAGCGAGTGGCGTTGGCGCGGGCGTTGCTCGCCGACCCGCCCGTGCTCGTGCTGGACGACGCCCTGAGCGCCGTCGACACGCGGACGGAGGCGATGGTGCTCCGCGCCCTGGCGGGCCGCCGCGGGCGGGCGACCACGCTGGTGATCGCCCACCGCCTGACCACGCTGCGGGATGCCGACCGGATCGTCGTGCTCGAGGGCGGGCGGATCGTGCAGGCCGGCACGCACGAGGAGCTGCTCGCCACCGAAGGAATGTATCAGAGACTCTGGCGGGTCCAGAGCAGTTTGGCGGATGACTTGCGTGAAGACATGGAACGGAAGTAGCCGGTAGCGAGTGGACAGTAGCCGGTAGCCAGTAGCCGGTAGCCCGTGAAGAGCGTCCCTACGAAACAGGCTACTGGCTACCGGCTACGGGCTACTCCGTATCACGACAGAACAACATGACTCAGATCGATCCCATACAGGAAGACGACTACACCTCCCGCTTCGACTGGGGGATGTGGCGGAAGCTGTTCCAGGCCGTCGGGCGATATCGGCGGCAGTGGGTGGCGTTGTGCGTTCGGTGAACGAAGTGGCCAGCCGCGGGCCCGAGGCCCTTCTGGGGCGATATGTCGTCACGTATGCGATCCTGGCCGTCCTGTTCGCGTCGATGGTGAACGTGTTCATCCTGCTGGCGGGCAGGATTTCCGTCGGCGTCAGCCACGATATTCGGAGGCAGGCGTTTGGGCATTTGCAGGAGCTGTCGTTTTCGTTTTACGACCGCCGCCCGGCGGGGTGGCTGATCGCGAGGCTCACGAGCGACTGCGACCGGCTCAGCCGCACGCTGGCGTGGGGCTCGCTCGACGTGATCTGGGGGGTGTGCCTCGTGGGGGCCATCTGCGTGAACATGCTGATCGTCGAGTGGCGGCTGGCCCTGCCGGTGATGGCGACCGTGCCGGTGCTGCTGGCGGCGAGCCTGGCGTTCCAGAAGCGGATTCTGTCGGCCAGCCGGGACGTGCGGAAGGCCAACTCGAACGTGACGGCCGGGTACAGCGAATGCATCATGGGGGTGCGGACGACCAAGACGCTGGTGCGGGAAGAGCCCAACTCGCAGGAGTTCGCGGCCCTGACGGAGACGATGTACCGGCATTCGGTGCGGTCGGCGGTGCTGTCGTCGGCGTACCTGCCGACGATCATGCTGGTCACGAGCGTGGGGACGGGGTTGGTGTTGTGGATCGGGGGCCCGGCGGCCCGGGCGAACGCGGTCACCATCGGCACGCTGGTGATGTTCGTCCACTTCGCCGGGCTGATCGGCTACCCCGTGCTGGAGATGGCCCGGACGTTCGCGGACTTACAAGGCACGCAGGCGGCGGCCGAGCGAGTGTTCGGGCTGATCGACACCCCGACGGACGTGAAAGACTCCCCCGAGGTCGTCGCCCGGGTGCGGGCGCGGGCGGACGCGGGAGTGTCGGACGGCCTGGCCCCGGACGGATTGCCGGATCGCATCGGGAGCATCGAGTTCCGGAACGTGTCGTTCGCCTACGCGCCCGGCGTGCCGGTGCTGCGGGACTTCAGCCTCGCCGTGCCGCCGGGCCAGACGGTCGCCCTCGTCGGGCCCACCGGCGGGGGGAAGACCACCATCGTCAGTCTGCTGTGCCGGTTCTACGAACCCACGGGCGGGGAGATCCTCATCGACGGCGTGGAGTATCGCCAGCGGCCGTTGGAGTGGTTGCAGAGCCGGCTGGGCATTGTGTTGCAGCAGCCGCACCTGTTTTCGGGGACGATCCGCGAGAACATCCGGTACGGGCGGCTGAGCGCGACGGACGGGGAGGTGGAGGCCGCGGCCCGGGTGGTGCGGGCGCACGAGTTTATCGCCGCCTTGCCGGAGGGGTACGACACGCCGGTGGGGGAGGGCGGGGCGAGGCTGGCGACGGGGCAGAGGCAGCTGGTGTCGTTTGCGCGGGCGGTGATCGCGGACCCGGCGTTGTTCGTGATGGACGAGGCCACCAGTTCGATCGACACCGAGACGGAGCAGCGGATTCAGGGGGCGCTGGCGGCGGTATTGAAGGGGCGGTTGAGTTTCATTATCGCGCATCGCCTCTCGACGATCCGGGCGGCGGGGTTGATCGTGGTGGTGGACAACGGGCAGATCGTCGAGAGCGGCGCCCACCGCGAGCTGATCGCCCGCCGGGGGCGGTACTACGAACTGTACACGAATCAGTTCACCGAGGAGAAGACGGCGGAAATACTGGGGAAAAAGGTGATAGGTTAGAGGTGAGAGTCGCCGATGCTGACGCATCCATGGACGTCCCCCACCCGTTTATTGACCTCTAGATGGCCAGAGCGCGTCGGCGAGGTCGGCGTGCCGGAAGCAGGCGCGGAGAAGATCGGGTTGTTCCGCCACGTCCGCCACGGCTTCCTCTGCACGCGCGTGCAGCGTCTCCAGATCGTCAATCT
>JAPLNA010000228.1 GCA_026693065.1 Planctomycetota bacterium | reverse complement strand
TCACTGCCACCCATCATCGGCATACCGCCCGGGCCTCCTGGACCGCCTGGCGGATCTCAGGATCGTTGCGAGCCTGGGCCAGCCGCTGGCGAGCCCGACCCGCCGAGGGCAGCATCCCGAACGTCCGACCGATCGACTCGTAGGCGGCCAGACCCTCTTCATACTGGCCCTCTTTCATCAGGGCGTCCGCCGCCTCCAACCGAGACTTCGCCTCCGCCTCGATCGTCTCATACAACCCGCGGATCGTCTGGAGCTGCGCCGGGGTGGGGCTATACCTCTGTGCCTCGTCGAGTTCGCCCAAGGCCGCCGTCCACAACCCCTTGGCCATGGCCGCCTGCGCAGCGGCCGTCTTCTCCCCGCAGACCGCCTGCAATTGGAGCCGTTCCTTCTCCGGGTCCGGCTCGATCGTTCCAATCCTGACGATCGTGCCGTCAGGCCCCCTTTGCCCCGTGATAATGCGTACCTGCCCCCCGGCCGCGCACGCCGCCGCGAGCACCACCCCCCCGC
Organism: Planctomycetota bacterium; assembly: GCA_026693065.1. Classification (GTDB taxonomy): domain Bacteria; phylum Planctomycetota; class Phycisphaerae; order SM23-33; family SM23-33; genus JAPLNA01. The sequence continues at coordinate 26,253 of JAPLNA010000228.1, read as the reverse complement.
CAGAATGCATCGGCCGCTCATTCGTTCTTGCCCCGGGTCCCGGAGGCCCGGAGGAATCCTTCCGCCATCATTTTAGCACGCCCGTTGGGGTCGGAGGCCAGGGCGCGGACGATGGACCCGGGGCCGGTCAGGCCGAAGGCGCCCATCAGTTCCACCAGGCGAAGGCGGACCAGGGGGCTGGCGTCCTCGATCAGGGGCGGGCCCAACTGGCGGAGGATGGTCTCGTCGAGGGGGACGTCCTGAAGGGCGGTGAGCATCTCGGCCCGGACGACCTCGTCGGCGTCCTGAAGGAGGGTGATCATCATGCGAAGGAGCAGGGGCTTGTTGAAGTTCTCCTGCACCCCCAGGGGCGGGCGGGCCGCCCCCGTCTGGACGTTCTTGGCCAGCCCGAGCAACATCGCCGTCTGCCGGGCCGCCAGCATCCGCTCGGGAACCGAACCGCCGCGAATCGCGGTCACGATCCTCGCCAGGGCCTGTTCGTAGGCGACGGCCCGGTTGGCCAGCGTGCGGCGATCGAACGACCCCAGCAGATCCGTGCGGTGGAACCGGGCCGGGGCAAAGACCACGTCGGGGACCTGGCTCTTGCCCTCCCCGTCGGGGGAGATCACGCCATCGATCGTGACGTCGAGGTCCTCCAGCGGGCGGCGATGGCGGAAGTTCGCCAGGGGCCCCACGTCCACCCGGACGACCTCGCGGAGGGAGGCCCCCGGCGCCAGCATCCGCGGCGCGGGCCAGACCACCAGCGGCAGATCGGCCAAGGCCTTTTCCAGCCCGGGGACGGCCCGGGCCCGCAGGGCCAGCGTGGGCACCAGCAGCCCGGCCCCGCCCAGGGCGACGGGGGCCTTGCTCGTGTTGGTCAGCCGGGCCTCCAACACGATCGCCTCGCCCGGGGCGAACGAGTCGCTCACGGGCTTGAGGGTGACGGAGACGTATCGTTGCGGGAACGCCCGCATCTGCAGCGAGCCCAGATCGAACTGGGCCAGCTCCGCCCGGATCGCCGCCGCGTCGGCCGCCTCGGGCAGGACCACGGCGTGTTCCCGGGCCATCGCTCGCAGGCGGCGAAACGCCGGTCCGCTCCGGATGGTCGGCACGGCCGCCAGAAGCGTTTCCTTCCCGGCGGCCTCTCGGGCGGTGGCAAAGTAGTGGGCCGCCAGAAATGCCGCGGCGTACGTGTCCTGCCCCAGCAGGGCCTTGAGCCGCTTCTCGCCGGCGGCGAACAGCTCGCTCTTGCCCGAGGCCAACTCCGCCGCCCCGAGCACCCGCTGCGCCCGCCGCCGCTGGTCCGGGTCTTTGTCGGCGCCCTGCTGGGCCTGGGTGGCTTCGGTCATCGCGGCCGCGGGGGCCGGCTGCAACAGCAGGTGGAACATCGCCAGCTCGACGGCATACGAAGCCGTCATCGCACCCGGGGCCGCCGGTGGGCAGAGCTTCTCGATCGCCGCGATCTCCCGGTCCCTCGCGGCCGGGTCGTTGGCGGCGAGGTAGGCCTCGGCCAGGAGGGAGCGGAAGTCGACGCTGTCGGCGAAGTCCTTTTCGAGAGGTTCAAAGAGAGTGACGGCGGTCTTGGCCTCACCGGCGTCGAGGAGGGCATTGAGATACGGCACGGCCAGGGCGGCCAGGACGTCGGCTTGCCCGCTGCGGCGGGCCTGTCGCCAGGCCTCCTCGAAGAACGACAGGCTCTTCTCGTGCAGTCCGGCGGCGTCCAGGATGCCCGCCAGCGGCAGGGCCGGGCCCGGGTCGCCGGGGGTCGCCTCGCCCGCCGACGCCTGCAACAGCCGCACCAGCCGCCGGACCTGCGCGGGCCGGTCCGAGGCCTGGTTGCCCGTCCGAGACAACGCGATGACATTCCAGGCATCCAGCGACAGGGCCTGGGCAAACAGCGTGCGGGCCTTGTCGGCGTCGCCCTCGCGTTCGAGGACAATGCCGGCCTGGGCGGCGGCCTCGGCCCGCAGCTCGGTCGCCAGGGAGGCCCGATCGGCCGTCTCGCTCAACAGGGCGATCCGCTCCCGGGCGGTGTGGGTCCGCCCCACGCGGACGCCCAGCCATTGCCACCCCAACCCGAAGTCATGGGGCCGGCTCGACAGCAGCGTCTCCAGCGCCTCGCCCAGCGGGGCCGACGGGTCCGGACTGCTCCGATAGATCAACGCGAGCAGGTCGGCGGCCTGGGGGCTTCCGGGCTGCAGGTCGGCGGCCAGCGCCGCCAGCGCCCGCAGCCGATACTGCCTCGCCGCCGCCTCCGGCAGGAACTTCAGATGGTTGGCGCTGTGGCAGAGGCTCTCGACGGCGAGCCCCTCCGCCGGGGCCGGGCGGGTAGAGGCGGCCTGGTCGGCCCGGGCCGCCGGCGGCAGAGACAACACCATCCCTGCCGCCAACGCCAGCACGCCGGTTCTGATCATGGTCGCCGTCCTCGCCCGCGGGGGCGCTATCGCTGCCGTTACCGACCCTTGCCGGGAAGAACCGTGACGGTCTTCTTCTCGCCCTTCTGGTTGATCTCCATCATGATCGGCTTGTCACTGGAGGCGGTCTTGTCCAGGATGGCCTTAAAGCCCGCGATCGTCCGAACGTCCTCGCCGTCGATCTTCATGATGATGTCTTCCGGGGCCAGGCTCGCGTTGTAGGCGGGCTTGTTCTTGGCCACGATGATCACCACCAGCCCGGGCGGCAGCGGCGAATTCTCCGGACGATACAGCTTGTCCAGCAGCAACTGCTCGCGAACGGCCATCCCCAGCCGTTCCTTGTCCACCAGCCGCGGCGCTTCGCTGGGCCTCAGGGGGTACTCCTCCAGCGGAACCGTGACCGGCACGGCCACGCCCTTGCCGCGAATCACGTCCAGCTTGACGGCCTGATCCTTGCCCGGCGTGAGCTTCACCAGCTCCGTCCAGACGTTGCGGGCGGTCAACTCCGGCGTGACCAGTTCTTCCACCGGCTTGCCGTTGACGGCGGTGATGATGTCGCCGGTCTTGAGTCCGGCCACGTCGGCGGGCTGGCCCGCGAACACCGTCCCGACGACCGCGCCGGGGCCCTTGAGCCCCGACTCGATCCGGATCGCCGCCGACACCGCCCCGAGTTCCTTGATGCCCGTCCAGGCCACTCGCCGCTTCCACGCCCCCGCCGGGAAGGCAAAACTGTACACGAACTCGTCGCACGGAATGAACGTGCTGCACTCGTCCGTCTGGCGCATCATCACCCGCATCGGGCCGGTCTGGGTCATCGTCTCGTACGCGCGGTACAACTGCCCGCGCCCCACCAGCCCGACGGCCACGCCGGCCTCGTTGAACACCGGCGAGCCCGCCGACGTCAACGTCCCGCCCGTCACCACCGCCAGCAGCGTCGGCGTGCGAAGCACGGTGGACACGTACGCCACCGCGTACAGCGGGGCGTACCCGTATTCGGGGTTGGTCAGCCCCGCCGAGGTCACCAGTTGACCCGGTTTGAGCGAGGCCGTCTTGGCGAACTGAATCGCCTTGAACTTCCCGCCTCCCGTCGCCTGGAAGAAGGCGGCGTTATTCCGCGGGTCGATCCCCAGCAGCTTCGCCGGAACGCTCTTGCCCTCCGCCCCCGGGAACACCAGTTGCACGTCCGTCAAGTCCGCCGTCGCGCTGTCGGGGGTCAGCCCCATCGTCAGGAAAATCCCGTCCTCGGTGATGCAGATGGCCATCTCGCTGATGTCCTGCTCCACCAGGTCCGTCTTGAATTTCGCCCGGAGCATCGCCATCGCCCCGTCGGTCCGCTTGACCGTATCGGCCAGGGCCGCCGACGTGTCGGCCTGCACCTGGACTGTCCCTGCGGCCAGGCAGGCCGCGACCACGATCAGTACGAACACATGAGATTTCATGTCAGCTCCTTTGCCCGCGAGGGCGTTTCATTTTCGTTCGGCCGGCCTCGCCGCCCGAAACAGACTTGCCGTTCTTATCGGTCCGATGCCCCGCCAACCTTTCCATCGCACTGGGACCCGCGGAAGCATTCAGCCGCGAGAACCACGCCATCACCACCGCTCCGATCGCTATCAGAATTACACACGTCCATTGGTTGTGCGTCAAGACCCCGCTGGCCAGGTTGTGCGGGTTGTCGTCCCGGATGGCCTCTTCCACGAACCGCGTGATCGGGTAGGCCACCAGCAGCACGGCGAACACCATCCCCTCGCGGCGGCGGATCCGGTAGAACGCCGTCAGCAACCCCGCCAGCACCAGCGCGTTCACGATGCCCAGCGCCTGCGCCGGCTGCACCGCCAGCGACGCCTGCTCCCCCGCCAACGCCAGCTCGTCGGTCCGGAGAAACGCCTCGGCCTTGGCGACGTCGCCGCCGAATCGCGCCGTCAGCACCTCTTGCCGGAGGGTGAAGTACGATTTGATCTCCTCGAAGTCCACCACGGCGTCGCCGTTGGGGTCGGCGTCGTCCCAGTGCTCGCTGCCCCGCAGCAGTCCGTCCCCCCGCGCCAGCCCGCGATCCCACTGGGCCCGCGTGATCTTGCCCGTCCGCTCGGCGAGGTCGTCGAAGAGTTTCCGCCAGGTATCCGGCCCGGCCCCGACCACGTCCAACTGGGTTCGGCTCAGGGGCCCGTGCAGGTATTGCGGCGCGTGCAAGGCGCCCAGCACGGCCAGCCGGCGTTCGTCCCGGACCATTCGCCGGAGTTCGGCCGGCACGCGAAGGGTCGGGGCCTCCTGCATCTGGTGGGCGTAGACGGGCGTGGGGGACGTCGTGCCGCGGGAATACGGGTTCTCACGCCCGTCGAATTTCAGCAGCGGCGGGCTGAACATCGGGAACCGCATGCCCAGCGCCCAGTGGTCGTTGCAGCGCCCGCCGTAGCAGCATCCGTTGAGCAGGCAGCCCGCCCGCCCGAACGCCAGACCCACCATCAGGCTGACCGACACGATGTCCAGGTATCGACGGATCGGCAGGCGCTTGGCGGCCAGGTATCCCACCACCGCGGCGATCCCGGCGATCAGCCCGCCGTAATAGATCAGCCCGCCGGAGGTGAAGTCCAGCAGCGAGCCCAGCCCCTTGTCGCCGAAATCGTCCCAGCACTTGATCACGTACGCGATCCGGGCCCCGAGGATCCCCCCCACCAACGCCAGCATCCCGACGTGCGAGACCGCCGCCGGGTCTTCCTTCGACCGCCTCGCCCGCCAGTGCGCCAGCGTAATGCCCAGCACGAACCCCAGCACCAGCATCAGCCCGTACCCGAACACCCGCAGCGGCGCGTGGAGGAATCCCAGGTTCAACTCGCCGAAATCGAAAATGATCTGCCGCATGCACGCTCCCGCGATTCCACGGCGCTGGATAGGCCGCTATTTCTTGCGAATCCGGTTCTTCTTGTCCACCAGCACGATCTTGGGCACCATCACGTCGGCCTGCTCGGGCGTCACGTACCCGAACGCCATGATGATCACCTCGTCGCCTACCGTGACCAGCCGGGCCGCCGCCCCGTTAATGCAGATCGTCCCGCTCCCGGCCGGGGCTTCCACCACGTACGTCTCGAACCGTGCCCCGTCCGTCATGTCGGCGACCAACACGCACTCCCCCGGGCGCAGCCCGGAGGCCTCGATCAGTGTCCGGTCAATCGTCACCGAACCCACGTAATCAATCTTCGCCTCCGTCACGGTGGCACGGTGAATCTTCGACTTCAGCATCTTCAGCAACACGGTCTGGGTACTCCCAATGTCAAACGGCATCCGTTGGCCGGTTCCGGCTCGGCAATCCTGCATTGTAGACGCTTACCCGGCCCGCGCCTACGGAAAGCTCTTAACTCGCAACTCGTAGCCCGTAGCCGGTAGCCCGTGCCGGGAGACCCACCGGCTACTGGCTACTGATTACAATATTATCAATCAACCGGGCCCTGCCCAGCCGCACCGCCAGGGCGATGGCCACCGGGCCACCGGTAGTTTCTACGTCGTCCAGCGTGTCGGGGTTGACGACGGCAACGTAATCGATCTGCCCCTCCGGGGCCTGGGCCGCCAGGCGGCCCCGCATCGCCTCGATCACCTCCCGCGCCGGCGGGTGAGACCGCGAGATCATCTCCCGCCCCACCTGCAGCGCCCCGTACACCGCCGGGGCCTGCCGCCGCTGGGCAGGCGTGAGGTACGCATTGCGGCTGGACATGGCCAGCCCGTCGGCCTCCCGGACCGTCGGGCAGACCACCACCTCCACCGGGAAGTTCAGGTCCGCCGCCATCCGTTTTATCACCACCGTCTGCTGAAAATCCTTCTGCCCGAAGAACGCCTTGTCTGCGGGGACGATATTGAACAGCTTGGCCACCACCGTGCACACCCCGCCGAAATGCACCGGACGGTCCCGCCCGCACAGCCGCTCGCCCAGCGCCCGCACGCGAACGTCCGTCAGGGCGCCCGGCGGGTACATCTCCGCCACGCCGGGCATGAACACCGCATCGGCCCCGTGCCCCCGGCAGGCCGCCAAGTCCGCCTCCGGCGTCCGCGGGTAGGCCCCCAGGTCTTCCGTCGGGGCGAACTGCGTCGGATTGACGAAGATCGTCACGATCACGTAGTCGCACGCCGCCCGGGCCGCGTCGATCAAACTCACGTGCCCCGCGTGCAACGCCCCCATCGTCGGCACCAGGCCGATCGTCTTGCCGGCCGCCCGGGCCGACTGAACGTCCGCCCGCATCGCCGAAATCGTCTCGATCACCTTCACGTAAGCATCTCCCGTATCGTCCGGATCAGTTCCGCTCGGACGGACGGGCGGCGGATGTCCTGCCGGGCGCCGTCCACCCGCAGAACCGGACAGGCCGCCTCGGCCGTCACCGTCTCGTACGCCGCTCGCTGGGCAGCCAGAAACTCCGCGTCGATGGCCCGCTCGAACCCCCGCCCGCGCTGGGCGATCCGCGCCAGCAGGAATTCCTCGGGGCAGTCCAGGCTGATCAGCAGGTCCGCCGCGTGCGCCAGCGGAGAAAGTTTCTCCCACAACTGCTCGTACAGCGGAAACTCCTCCGCCGGCAGGCGCATCCGGGCGAACAGGCGGTCCTGGCACAGGCCGTAATCCGCCACCGCCACCCCCTCCTCCGGCCAGGTCGTCCGGGCCAACTGCTTCACCCGCGACATCAGATAATACAACTGCGCCGGCAGCCGGGCCGAGGTTTCCCCCACGTACGATTCGGGCAGGAACGGATTGCCCTCGAAGTCTTCCAAAATCAGCGCCGCGGGCAGTTCCATGGCCAGCAGCTCCGCCAGAGTGGTCTTGCCCGAGGCGACCGGCCCGATCAGGCTGACGAGTTTGGCCTGGCCCCTGGTCCCGGGCGGCGGGGTTGGCCTGGCCGGCGCGGGCCCGGCGGCGCGGGCGTCGGCGAGCAACTCCGACACCGTCCGCCCCTGCCCGGGGTGAAGGGCCTGCGGGGCGATCGACGCCAGCGGCTCCAGCACGAAAAGCCGCTCGTGCATCCTAGGGTGAGGGACCGTCAGCGTCGGCGTCGCCACCACCTCCTCGCCGATCAGCAGCACGTCCAGGTCGCACGTGCGAGGCCCCCACCGCGGCTCCCGCCGCCGGTCGCGCCCCAGGGCCGACTCGATCGACTGTAACACCCCCAGCAACTCCCCCGGGGCCAGGCTCGTCTCGATCTCCGCCGCCCCGTTGACGTAGGCCGGCTGATTCGCCGGGCCGCCCACCGCCTCCGTCCGGATCAACTGCGAGATCCGGCGGACGTGAACGCCTTCGGCCTGGTCGAGCATCAGCACCGCCCGCATCAGCGTCGCGGCCTGGTCGCCCAGGTTGCTGCCCAACCCGATATATGCCACGCTCGTGCCCATAACGATCCTTGGCGGCCTCTACCGCCCGTAAACGCGGGATTCTAAGCCCCCCGCCCCCCCAGTTCCACCCCCAACTGTTCCGCGCGGCGGAAAGTAAAATGCTTGCCCCGGCCGGTCGAGGCGTCTAAAGTATAATCAGTGGTATGTGAAGGTTCGGGCAACAGGTCGCGTAACGAAGTCCCAGGCACATGACGTAAAGGGGCTGTGCGATGAAAAACGCAGGATGGGTGCTGGCGGCGGTTGTGGCGGCGTGGACGGGCGGCGTCTGGGCGGCCGGCGAGGCCGACGATCTGATCCAACAGGCCATTCGCGGCGCGACCACGAATACCGAGAAGGCCCAGAAACTGCTCGCGGCGGCCGAAATGACCAAGGACGAGCCCAAGCTCGCCACCGCCCTGCTGGACAAGGCCATCGAGTTCGCCCTCAAAGACCTCTCCCAGCCCGAGGCCCGGGAGACCGCCGAGAAAGCCCTGGCCCTCCTGGCCGACAAGGGCCTCCCCCCGGCCGACATGGCGGCGCGACGCGCCCAGGTGTATCGCCAGCTCTGCACGGCCGAACGGACCTACGAGGGCAAGGACCGCGCCGCGCGAAGGCTCCTGCCCGTCCTGATGGACCTCGCCCGCCAGGCCGAGGAGGCCGGCAAGTACCAGGCCGCCGCCGACACCTACGCCGAGATCGACACCCTCGCCGGGAAGTACAAGCTGCCGGAGAAGGCGTTGGCGGCCTACCGCGCCCGCCGCGCCAAGGCCCTCGTCACCGCCGACACCAAGGCCAAGCAACTCCAGACCGCCCTCAAGACCAACCCCGCCGACACCAAGGCGAGAATGTCGCTGCTGAAACTGCTGGTTCTCGAGAAAGACTCCCCGGCGGAGGCCTCCCGCTGGCTGGCCGACGACGTCGACCAGGCCTGGCAGGCCAACGTGAAACTCGCCGCCGGCGAGCCGGACTCCCTCGGCGAGGGCGCCGCACGCGAACTGGGCGAATGGTACTACGCCCACATGCAGACCCCCGACGCCCCCCTCCACGTCAAGGGCGTCGCCGCCGCCCGGGCGAGGAACTACTACCAGCGATTCCTCGGCCAGCACAAGAACCAGGACCAGCCCGCCCTGCGAGCGCGGCTGGCCCTCACGGAGATCGAGAGCTTCCTCGCCACCATCGGCGGCTCGGCCGCCCCGGACGACGGGTCCATCGACCTTCTGGCCAACGTCGACACCACCAAGAACGCCACCGCCGGCCAGTGGGTGCGCGCCGAGTTGGGGTTGGCCGTCAACGCCAAAGACAGCACGAACGGGCTGCTGGAAATCCCCCCGCTGGCCCAGCCCGTCGGAAACTACGAGCTGACCGTCACCTTCGCCCGCATCGCGGGCTTTTCCACCGTCGCCATCGTCTTCCCCGTCGGGGCCCGACACGCCACCCTCGTGCTCGACCGCTACGCCCGATACAGCGGGCTCGAACACCTCGACCCCAACTACTATTACTACCGCAACTCCTCCGGCGCCATCGGCGGAAACCACCCCTTCAAGCCCCTGGTCAACAAGAAGGCCTACACCGCCACGATCGTCGTGACCCCCAAGCCCAACGGCGTCATGCGCGTCGTGGCCACCCTCAACGACCAGGAACTCTCCGCCTGGGAGGGCAAGGAAACCGACCTGCTCAATCGCCGGAGCGGCGACTGGGACCTGCAGGCCGCCGGCGCCTTCGGCCTGGGCGCCTACCGCGGGCAGGTCATCTTCAACAAGGCCCGCCTGAAGGTCCTCAAGTGAACTGAGGCGAAGAAGAATTCGCCACGAAGATCCCCCTGCCTCCCCTTCTATCGTTTCTTTCTTCGCCTTTTCGTGCCCTTGGTGCCCTTGGTGACTGATCCCCCTCCCCCATTCCTGGCGACTACGTCATGGCCACAATGCGATCGAGGGCTTCCTTCAGCACGGCGTCGGGGTAGGTCAGGCTGATGCGGAAGAAGCCCTCCCCCCACTGCCCGTACCCGCGCCCGGGCGTAACCATCACGCCCGTCGTCTCCAGCAGGTCGGTGGCGAAGGCCCCGCTGTCGCCCTTGTACCTCTCGGGCACGGGGGCCCAGATGTAGATCGTCGCCTTGGGTTTGGCCAGCCGCCACCCCGCGGCGTTCAGGGCCCCCACCGCCATGTCGCGACGACGCTGGTAGATCGCGTTGATCGGCGGCACGAGCGTCTCGGCGTTGTTCAACGCCGCGGCCGCACAGAACTGGATCGCCCGCAACTGCCCGTTGTCGACGTTGTCCTTGACCGTCTTCAGGGCCGAGACCGCCGAGGCGTTCCCCACCACGCTGCCCGCCCGCCAGCCCGTCATGCTGAAGGCCTTCGAGAGCGAGAAGAACTCCACGGCGACGTCCTCGGCCCCGGGCACCTGCAGGATGCTGGGCGAAACGTACCCGTCGTAGGTGTTCTCCGAATACGCCGCGTCGTGGGCGATGATGACGTTGTGCTTTCGCCCGAACTCGACCGCCCTGCTGAAAAACTCCATCGGCGCAATCGCCGTCGTGGGGTTGTTGGGGTAGCTGATCCACAGGATCTTCGCCAGGCGAGCCACCTCGGCCGGTATCGCGTCGAAGTCCAGCAGGAAGCCGTTCTCGGGCTTGAGCGGCACCTGATGGGTGAAGCCGCCGGCGAAGACGTGCCCGATGTTGTACGTCGGGTAGCCCGGCACGGGGGCGATCGCCACGTCGCCCGGGTTCATCACCCCCAGGGCGAACTGCACGATCGCGTCCTTGCTGCCGGTGGTGATGGACACCTGCTCGTCCTTGAGGCTCACCCCCCACCGGCGCTTATAGAAACTCTTGATCGCCTCGGGGAACTCCGCCGCCGGGCGGTCGCAGCCGTACCGATGGCGGTCCGGGTCGCCCGGGTCGGCGATGCGCTTCTGCATCTCCTGCACGATCAGATCGGGCGTGGCCGTGTCCGGGTCGCCAATGTCGATCCGGATGACCTTGATGCCCCTTTCCCTCGCCGCGGCCATCTTCTGCCGCAACGCGGCGAACAGGTACGGCGGGAGTTTTTGCAGACGCTGTGAACGTTCGAAGTCCATAGACAAACCTTTCCGTCACGATACGGAGGGGGATTGTAACATGCTTGGTGCGGGGGGCAAGGGTTCTCCGGACGCCCACCCCCGGCCGTGGAGGGCCGGGGCGTTGGGGAGTGAAGATTGCGATGCCCGGATCGAAGGACGGGAATCCGGGATGGCGGATCTCACATCTACAATCTCAAATCCAAAATCTCAAATCTGAAATCTCAAATCTAAGATCTCAAATCTGAAATTTCCAATCTGAGATTTCAAATCCGAAATCTCGTACCTGCGCTTCCCGCTCACGCCCCGACGGGCTGGGCCTGCTTGTCGAGGAATTTGTGGGCGTCTTCGAAGCGGACGCTGACGCGGGTCGAGACGCCCGGTTCCTGCATGGTCACGCCGTAGAGGACGTTGGCCATGCTCATCGTCCGCTTGGCGTGCGAGACGATGATGAACTGGCTCTCGGTGACGTATTCCTGCACGAGCCGGCTGAAGCGTTCGGTGTTGGCCTCGTCGAGGGCGGCGTCGACCTCGTCGAGCAGGCAGAAGGGGCTCGGCTTGGCGCGGAAGATGCTGAACAGCAGCGCCAGGGCCGTCATCGTCTTCTCGCCGCCCGAGAGCAGCGTCAGGTTGCGCAGCTCCTTGCCCGGCGGGCGGGCGACGATCTCCAGCCCGCTCTCGAGGACGTCGTCGGGGTCGAGCAGGAGGATATCCGCCCGACCGCCGCCGAAGAGCTTGCGGAACAATTCCTGGAACCCGGTGCGGACCTTCTCGAAGGTCTCGAGGAACAGGTCGCGGCTCTGGTCGTTGAGTTTGGCGATCAGCTCGTTCAGCTGGCGGCGCGACTCGTCGACGTCGGCGACCTGTTTCTCGTACAGGCTCATGCGGCCTTCGAGCTCTTCCTGCTCGCCGATGGCGTCGAGGTTGACATTGCCCAGCCGATCGATCTTGTCTTTGAGGTCCTGGATCTCCACGCCCACGGCATCCCAGTCGCGGTTGTCGTCGTGCTGGTAACCGGCGATGACCTCGGCGAGGTTCATGTTCATTTCGTCGGACGCCCGGGCCAGCAGGTCCTCGATGTGGGCGTCGGCCTGGGCGATATTCACGCGGCACTGGCCGGCCAGTTCGGACGCTTCCTGCTGCATGGCCCGCTGCCCCGCGAGGTCCTTGCGGACGACGGCGAGTTTTTCGTTCAGCCCGGCGGAGCTTTCCTCGGTGTCCTTGGCTTCCTGTTCGAGGTCCCGCAGGCGCTGGACGAGGGTTTCGAGCTCATCGTGCGTGGCGGCGACTTCGCCCTCGGTCTGCGTTCGCTGGGCGCGGGCGCGTTGAACTTCCTCGTGGACGGCGGCGACCTCGTGCTGCATCTGGTCGATCCGCCGCCCCAAGGCCGACACCGCCTCCGACAGGGCCAGCTTCTCCTGCTCCATTGACGCGATCGAGACCCGCACCTCGGTCATCTTGGCGGCCAGGGAATCCTGCGCCGTCCGCAGGGCCGCCTGCTTCGCCGTCAGGGCCTCCATCGCGGCGGTGCACTCCCGCCCGGCCTGCTCGTGCCGCTCGCACTGCTCCTGGGCGGTGGCCTGCAGGTCCAGGCTCTGGGCGATCTCTTCGTCCAGGTGCGAGAGCTCCGAGGCGATCAGCGGGCGTTCTCGCCCGATGGACTCGAGCTCGTCGGAGAGTTTGTCCACCCGCCCCTTGCACTCGACGCGGCGGGTGGTGAGTTCGTAGATGGCCGTTCGCAGCCCGCGAGCGACGTTCTCGTGCTCTTCGATGCGGGTGTGGGCGGTCTGGGAGAGCTGCTGGAGCTCGTCGATCCGCTCGGTAAGGGCCTGGCTGCGGGCGGCCAGGTCGGCCAGTTCGCTCCGCCGCGTGACGATACCGGCCGATCGCTTGCCCGCGCCGAACCGCACGCGGCCGTCGCACTCGACGACCTCGCCGGCCTGGGTCACCAGGCGATACCCCGCCGCCAGGAGGGGGGCCATTTCGCGGGCGTCGGCGAGGCCGGCCACCACGAGCGTCTTGCCCAGGAGCCGCCAGACGGCCGGGGCGAGAGACTCCTGGCATCGCACGTACTGGACGGCCCGGGCGAGCACGCCGGGGACGTTGGTCGCGTCCAGGTCGTCGCTCAGGACGTTCAGGCGATCCAGCACGAGCACTTCGACGCCGCCGCTGTCGCCCAGCAGGGCGTTCAGTTCACCGGCGCAGGCGACGAGGTCGTTGGAGTTCTCGACGAGGAGGCATTCATCGGCCCCGGCAAGGGCGGCCTCGACGAGCGGGGCGTGGTCGATGTCGGTTTCGAGGAAGTCGCCCAGGATGCCGCGGACGGCAGGCAGTTTGCCCTGGCGATGGGCCTCCAGCACGCGGCGCGTGCCGGCAGAGACGCCCTCGTGGCGGTCCTGCATTTCCTGGAGGGTGTGGATGCGCCCCTGGAGGGCGCTGCGCTGCTCGCGGGCCTCGGTCAGTTCCGTCCGCAGCCGGCTTTCGTCGTCGGCCAGAGCGCGGGCCTGTTCCTTGTTCTCTTCCAGCCGCCGCCGGGCTTCCTCCAGGTCGGCGTCGAGGGTCTGCATGTCGGCCTGGGCGTCGGCGCGGCGGGCGGCGGCGACGTCGGCGGCCGAGGAAAGCTGCGCGTCCCTCGCCGCCAGTTGACCCCGCCGACCCTCCAGGTTCTCCCGGCGGATCCGGCAGGCGTTGACTTCGTTCCGGGCGTCGGAGGCCCGACGCAGGTGGTCCATCGCCTGGGCCTTGTGGGCCTCCAACTGTTCATCGAGCTGCGCGACGGCCTTCTGGGCCCGGGCGTGTTCCTCGCAGAACTGCTCGTGCTTGGCCGTCAGGTCGCGGATCTCGGCCTCGACGAGCCCAAGCCGCTCGTGGCGGCTCTGGCGTTCGCTGGTGCACTCGGCGATTTTGGCCTCGGCCTCTTCGCCTCGCTGGCTGGCGGCGACGATCAACTCGCCCAGTTGCTCGATGCGAGCGGCCAGCATGCCCGTCCGCTCGCGGTTGGCCGCCACGGACGCCCCCGTCGAGGCCACCTTCGCCTGCACCTCGCGACGCGAACGGTCCAGGTCAGCCAGTTCGATCTCGGTGGCCGCGGCGGCGTTCTCGAGCTGCTGGAGCCGCGCCCCGACGGCCGACAGACGGTCGGCCTGGGTGTCGGCCTGCCCCTGCAGCTCGGTGCGTTTGATCCGCATCGTGTGGTACTGCGCCAGGAAATACAGCGACCGCAGTTCCTTGAGCCGCTCGGCGTGGGCCTGGTAGCTCCGGGCCTTGCCCGCCTGATACTTGATGCTCCGCAGCCGCCGACCGATCTCGTCCGTCACGTCGCGCAGCCGCAGCAGGTTCTGCTCCACCCGCTCGAGCTTCCGCAGGGCTTCCTTCTTCCGGGCCTTGTACTTGCTGATGCCGGCGGCCTCGTCGAAAATCACCCGGCGGTCGTCCTGGGACGCCTGCAGGAACGACTCCACCCGCCCCTGCTCGATGAAGCTGTAGGCGTTCGTCCCCACGCCGGTGTCCATGAACATCTCGCGGATATCCTTCAGCCGCGAGGGAACTTTGTTGATGAGGTACTCGCTCCGCCCGTCCCGGAACAGCCTCCGCCCGATGGTGACGGCGCGGTGGCCGCCGGATCCGCTCCCGTCCTGGAGGGCTTCGGGGGTTGGATCGCCGGCTTCGTTCTCGAAGACGAGCGTGACTTCAGCGCACCCGGAGGCCTTGCGGCCGGCCGAACCGTTGAAGATGACGTCCATCATCTCCGAGCCGCGGAGGCTCTTGGCCGACTGTTCGCCCAGGACCCACTTGATGGCGTCGACGATATTGCTCTTACCGCAGCCGTTGGGTCCGACGACGACGCTGATGCCGTCGTGGAAGTCCAGTTCGGTGCGGTCGGCAAAACTCTTGAATCCCGCCAGGATCAGTTTTCTCAGCTTCATGATGCGGCGTCATCCTTAACGCATCGCCTCCGGGCCCCGGCTCGGGGGGCTCGGCGGCGACGACGTCCTGTCAGGGCGTATCCGGCCGGTACATTATCGGGGGGCCTTCCTCGGTCGCCCGATTGGACGGCTGCTCCGGGACAAACTCGGCCTTGATGTCGCCTGCCTGGCAAAGATGATACAGCGTGGAGACGACTTGTCCATAGGTAAGTCCGAGTCCCATGACGTTCTTTTGCGGGTCGAGTTTGGCCGCCCGCCCCAGGATGAGGATGAGCGGGACGACCTTGGCCGGCACGGAGAACGGGTCGGAAAGCGCCCCGGTTCTGGGCGTTTTCCGGAAGACCCTGATGCCCTCGCCCCCCTTCTTGCCGTCGATGGTGACCAACCCCCCCGGCGTCGTGAGGAACACCGGCGTGGAGATGGGCAGATCGAAGCCCCCGAAGACCGTGATCCGGGGCTGGAGGCTCTGGGTAACGCAGATGGCCCTGGGCCCGCGGCTGGCGACGACGTCGACGAAGAATCGCCCGCCCACGTCGATGGTATTGACGGCCGGATGCCCGCCCCGGCGGAGGATGGCCCGGTAGGCCGCCATCCGAACCAGGGCGTTGGGGTCGTCCAGCAGGTCGCCCAACTGCGTGCCCGCCAGCGCCGAGGGATGGCGCCCCAACTCCTCGATCGCCTGGAGGCGGAAGGGGGAAGAGGGGTTCATGGCCGCGTCCAGGATGATCTGCGAGGCCGGCCCGTCGTCCAGACGCATGCCCACCTGGGCGGCACAGAACGCGGCCTTGGGCAACCGCGAAACGTAGACCTTCCGGACCGCCGGAATCGCCTGCTGCCCCATCGCCTCCCACACCATCGCCAGATCCTCGTACGGCGCCCCGGGCGCTTCCATCGCCCGCGCCACCTCCTGCGCGTGCTCGAAGTACTGCTGATTGCCGAAATAGATCGGCAGCCGCATCACCAGCTTCAGGAAATGGGCGTAATCCTTCTGATACTCCTCCGGCACGAAGAGGTTCACGGTGGTATCGTTCTTGGCCCGGGCGGTCGGGTTCCGCCCGCTCCATCGCTCGCGGATCCGGAGGTCGATGTTCTGCGCGGTGGAATGGCTAGCCTGGCGGAGTTGCAGTTGAAGCACCCGATTCTCGGTGACCAGCCCGCCGCCCAGCACCCGGCCTTGGCGGTACTGGGGCTGGTGCTCGAGCTTGCTCGGGTCGAGGAACGGATTGACGAAGACCTCGCCCTCGGCCCGGGCGATGGTGGTCACGTTGCGACCGGCCATTTCAGGCCCGCCGACGGGCAGGTGCAGGTCCGTCATGAGCAGCCGCCCGCCTTCGAGGCTGCGGGTCTGGTCGTTGGGAAGGCTCTGGACGTATACGTCGAAACGGCTGCCCACGGTCGCCCCGCCCGGAATGGAGGCCGTCACCTGCACCACCGCGGTATCCTTGTCCGCCAGCACCCGCTCGGGCGATATGTCCCCGAGCCCCTCCTTCGCCGAACCGAACCCCTGAACCGAAAGCTGCTTGATCAGGAAGTCCTTCAGGGCCGCCGGAATCTCCGACGAGCCATTCCGCCCCAGCCCGATCACGATCCCCCAGCCCTGGACGGGCATGCCCGCCGAGCCCTGCAGCACGGCGTACTGCGCGACTGTGTTATTGATGTGCGGGGGAACCTTCCTGGGCAGGGCCGGTGCGACGTCTCTGGCCTCGGGCTTCTTCCATTTCCCATCCGGTATGTCGCAGGCAAGCCCCAGCCCACCCACGACGATCATCCCCAGCAGGGCCGCCAGCGGCGTCTTTCCCGGCATAGTGGTCTCTCTCGCTGTGCTGGTTATCGGACCTAGTTCACCCCGTCCTCAAGCGCCATCGCTCGCCCGGGGATACGTCAGTGCCTGTCCGCCCCGCCTGGGAGGCGGTTCAATCGAACCCGTTCCCGCCACCGCTGCTGCCACCCGCCGGCGCCGTCTCCATCTCCGAAGACCCCGTCTCGCCGTCGGCAGGCCTCTCGACGGGGGTCTTCTTGGCCACCGTCTTCTTCGCCACCGCGGGCTTCTGGGCGGCGAGCTTGGCCGCGGCGGCCCGTCGGGCGGCGGCCTTGCCCACCACCGGCGCGCCCGCGCCGGAGTTTGACGCGGCCCGGCTGGCTGCCCGAGTCGTCACGCCCGTCGAACCGGCCGGCTTGGGCGGCATCGTCAGCACCGTGCCGGGCCTGAGCCGGGTCGAGTCCACCCCGGGGTTGGCCCCCTGGATCAACTTCCAATACTTCGTCTCGCCGTAGAACGACTTGGCGATGCCCGCGAATCCGTTATCGCCGCTCTTGACGGTGTACTTGCCCTGATCATCGCCCGACGTCCCGCCCGTCCTGCCGGCCGACCCGCTGATCAGCAGGTCCAATCCGCCCGCGCCCCCGGCCGAACCGCCCCCCGCGCCGGGGCCGCTCGTCGGGCTGGCCGGCTTGGGCGGCATCGTCAGCACCGTCCCGGGCCTGAGCCGGGCCGAGTCCACCCCGGGGTTGGCCCCCTGGATCAACTTCCAGTGCTTCGCGTCGCCGTAGAACGACTTGGCGATGCCTGAAAACCCGTTATCGCCGCTCTTGACGGTGTACTTGCTCTTGTCGTCGGCGAGGGAAACTCCCCCGCCCGGGCCGCCTGTCAGATCCCCAGGCTTCACCGTCGGGGCCGGCTTCGCCGGCGGCGGCGGAATCTTCACCTTGTCGCCCACCTTCAGCCGGTGCCAGTTCACGTTCGGGTTGGCTTCCACGATCAGCCGCCCCAGCCGCATGTCGCCGTACACCTTCTTCGCGATACCGTAGGCCCCGTTGTCGCCGGCCACCACGACGTGCTCGCCCTTGCGGACGTCGTCGGATACGTTGCCGCCGGTCTTGTCGGCCTCGGTCCTGAGGATGTTCGAGATCCCCTCGTCGCCGCCGGTCTTGCCCGGCCCGCCATTCACGATCGAGTCCATCACGCCGCTCTTGCCCGGGCCCGGGCCCGGGCCCACCTTGGCCGTTTCTACCTTGGCCAGGTCGCCCCGCGGGGGTTCGCGGCGGCCCATCTCCGTCTTGACCACGCCCGTACCGGGGTCATTGCTCATGGCCAGATCGAAACCCTTGCCCGTGATGCCCGGGTCGCGGCTGTTGACCGGGTCGGACCCGCCGCCCCGCATGCTGACCTCGCCGTCCCGCTCGAACTCCTGGCGCATCTTCATCTCGACGGGATCGACCGGCTTGACCTCTCGCTTGGGATCGGGCGTAACGTTCGCCAACAGGTCGGGGCCCTTCAAGTCGCTCTTGCCCCCCACGGGGGCCAGGTCGGTCTTGCTCTTGTCGCCGGCGGCGCCGGCCACCAGGCTGTCCACGCTCACGGGCCGGGGGCTTTCCGTCGGCGCGCCGGGAATCGGCCGCAACGGGCCCTGCGCCACCGTGATCTGGAAGGGCCTGGGCGCCGCCGGTTGGCTGGCCGTGGTGTGCTCAACGGGCTTCTCGGGCCGGTTGGAGAAAATAAAATACACCACCACGCCCAGGATGATGACCAGTCCGATTGCGATTCCGATTCTCACGTCGCTGCGCATTCTATTTCTCCCGTCGGCTGCCTCCGCGGTTGGGGGAGCACGATACGGAACTATCGACCGGGGAAGCCGCCCGAGAACAACAAATCAACAGCGGATTATTCTCGCACACGCGGACCGTCCAACTCAAGGAAATTCTCCCCCACCCTCCCCGCCGCCCCGCCGCCGGAACGGCAGGTATAACGCCCCGATCAACGCCAAACCGACCACCTCCATGGACGGAATGTACCAGGGCCAGGGCAGAAAGAAAAACGGACTCGCCGCCGCCGGAGGGCGGCACAGGTACATGTAGTTGGCCGAGCCCCCGATCGCCCAGTCGGCCAGACCCGCCCCGGCGGCGCAGACGTTGGTCATCCAGAACGCCCACCACACCGACCCCGGCCCCGGGCGAAGCTTCATCGCCCCCACCGCGAAGAACACCCCCGTCACGATCAGCCCGTGGTTCAGGAAGAACTCGATGAACCGGTACTCGGGGAACCCGAACCGCAGCTCCGGCGTCAGCAGGGCCTGCACCGTGCCCGCCAGCCCCCAGAAGTACGCCAGCTCAAACACCCTCTGCCGCGGGCGGATCATCGTCCAGGCCGTCAGAAACACCGCCACCCCGCACAGGTGCAGCGGCAGGTAGTTCTCCAGGAACTTGCGCCACCCGTCGACGCAAAGCCCGTGGATCTCATAGACGATCTCATTGACGACCAGCGCGAGGGCGATGCTCCAGCGGATCACCCGCCCCGCGCCCGGCCCGGACCGCCGGGCCCACAGAATCAGCCCCGCCGGCACGATCGCCGCCAGCGCCAGCACCGCCATGTGCGCCGGCCCAAACAGCACGAACGGCTCGTGTGTCTGTGCAACCATAGTCATCCGCTCTCCACACGCATTCCTACGCCAGATCGCCCCGGCTGTCAAGCGACCGAATCCTGCCCGCGGGGGCAGACCGTGAGCACACTGGGGCAAGCGGCAAAGAGACGGGGATTACGGGATTCTTGTATTAGGGGATGGAAGAATGACAGGGAGGGGATGAGGCTTGCGGCGGGGATGGCAGAAGAGGCATTCGGAATCTCGAATGACAAATCTAATATGTAATGTTTTGAATCCATTTTTCCCATCCCCTAATCCAAGAATCCCCTAATCCCCGTCTCTTTGCCACGACCGCCGCGCACCCCCATCACCCCACGAAGACAAACCGCACGCGGTAGAGTTGCTTGCCCTCCCGGGCCTCGGGCGGGTAGTGCGCCGTCAGGGCCGTGTGAAGGGACCCCAGGTCCGCGAACCCGTCGGCACGGGCGTCGGCGGCGGTGAGACTCTCCAGAGCGATCTCCTCGACGGCCTCGATCTTCAGCCGGCCCAGCCCCCGCACGACCTCCACGCTCCCGGGGCGGACCATCGCGTATCGCCAGAACCGGATCGTCGTGGTCTTGCTCCCGTCCCGTATCGCCGCGAAGTATTGTTTACGAAGAAACAGCATTGCTCTCCCGCGCCCCGTGGGCCGCTCCCTTCTAGCGTGGTCATGCCCCGACCGCAAGAGTGCCGATACATTCTCGACCATGAGCGACGAACAGGTGTACCTCAACGGGCAGCTCGTTCCCGCCGCCCGCGCCGGCGTGAGCGTCTTCGACGAGGGCTTCCTCCACGGGGCCACCGTCTTCACCACCATGCGGGCCCATAACGGCAAGGTCTTCCGCCTCAGCGAGCACCTGGCCCGGTTGACGGACACGGCCCAGTTGCTCGGGCTGCACGTGGAGACCGACGCGGCCGCCCTGACGGAGGCCGTCGCACGCGTGCTGTCGGCCAACGCCCTCGCCGACGCCCGCGTCCGGATCACCCTCTCCCCCGGCGCCGGCGACGGCGTGACCACCCTGGTCACCGCTCAGCCCCTGACGGCCTACCCCGCCGCCTGGTACGAGCGGGGCATCGTGACAGTCGTCTCCTCGTTCCGCCAATGGCCCGGGGATCCGGCCTACGGGCACAAGACCGGCTGCTACCTCCAGCGAGTCCTCGCCCGCCAGGAGGCCGCCGCCAAAGGCGCCGAAGAGGCCCTCTGGTACACCGGCGACAACCGACTCGCCGAAGCCTGCTTCTGCAACGTCTTCCTCGTCCTGAAGGGCAAGGTCCTCACCCCCCCGCTCGACACCCCCGTCCTGCCCGGCATCGTCCGGGGGGCCGTCATCGAACTGTGCGGGCGGCTGGGCATCGGCTGCGACGATACCTCGCCCCTGACCGTCCGCGAGATGCTGGCGGCCGAGGAAGTCTTCCTGACGGCCTCCCTCACCGGCGTCCGCCCCGTCTGCCGCATCGAGCGTCACGACGTGGGCGACGGCGCGCCGGGTGAGGTCACGCGACGTATAATGACAGAATATCAGCGGCTTCTCGAGGCCCAGTGCCCCGCCTAGCCGCACACATCGAACTGGAAAGAGGGCTGGAAAACATGAAGGTTATGGATATCGTGCGGGCGATCGAAGCCATCGCCCCGCCCCATTTGGCCGAAGACTGGGACAACGTTGGACTCTTGGTGGGCGACGCCCAGGGACAGGCAAAAAAATTGATTCTCTGCGTCGACCTCACCGACGCCGTCCTCGCCGAGGCCGCCGCCGAAGGCGCCGGCATGGTGATGGCCTACCACCCGCCCATCTTCAAACCGATCTCCCGCGTGACGACCGAGAACGCCCCCGTCGTCTACGCCGCCGCCCGGAAGGGCATCGCGGTGTATTCCTGCCACACCGCCCTGGACGCCGCCCCGGGCGGCATCGACGACATCCTCGCCGACGCCGTCGGCGTGACCGTCCGCCGCCCGCTCAAGCCCTGCCTCCAGACCCAGCGGCACAAGATCGTCGTCTTCGTGCCCCCCGACGACCTCTCCCGCGTCTCCGAGGCCGCCTTCCAGGCCGGCGCAGGCACCATCGGCAATTACTCCCGCTGCGCGTTCTTCTCCCACGGCATCGGCATGTTCCGCGGCGAAGACGGCTCCGAGCCGGCCATCGGACAGCCGGGGCAGCAACAGGCCAACGAGGAAGTCCGGCTCGAGTTCGTCGCCGAGGCCCCCCGCCTGGCCGAGGTCTGCCAGGCCATCCGCCACGCCCACCGCTACGAAGAACCCGCCATCGACGTCTACCCGCTGATGACCTACCCCGAAGGCTGCGGCATGGGTCGAGTCGGGCGACTGGCCCGCCCCGTCACCATCCAGGTGCTCGTCTCCCGCGTCAAGAAGGCCCTGGGCATCCGCACGGTCCACCTGGCCGCCCGCCCGGCCCCGGGCGCCCACGGCAAACGCCGCACCGGCGGCGGACGCGGCGCCCTGGTCACCCGGGCCGCCTGCGCCGCCGGCGCCGGAGGCAGCCTCTTCCGACTCGCCGCCGCCAGCGGCGCCACCTTCTACCTCACCGGCGAAATGCCCCACCACGACGTCCTCGCCGCCGTCCACATGGGCCTGACCGTCCTGTGCGCCGGGCACAGCCACACCGAACGCGTCGCCCTCAAACACCTCCACGAAAAACTCCGCCTCACCCTCCCCGGCCTGAAAATCGCCCTCGCCCAGAGAGACAACGACCCGTTCGAGGTGGTTTGAAACGGGAGGCGAATTCAAGTTACCATCGTTGGGAAGCTGGTAAAGTGTCCCCCGAACTTACAGAGACGACTCATTATTGACCTGCCTACAGACCACCCGCTAGTTCTACGCGCATGCCCGCATGAGCGCCCTGAAGCAACTCCGTGGTCCGTCTCAAAGCGTCTGTGACCCGGGGGAGAGGATCTTCATGCTGCAGGTATCCCTCCACAACCTGATGGTTTTCATCGACGAACACAAACGCATTTGACGGCTTTCCATCAGGCCCACTGCCTGAGAGAAGAGCCTCTTCCGTAGCCTTCTGCCACGACGACTTGTCTCTGTCGTTGGCGATCTCTTTGGTCAGGGGATACCGGAAGAAGGTGCTCGACGAGTCGAACTCTTCGATAGTCTTGATCCATTCGTCGAGCCCGTCTGGCATTGTGGACCAATCCGTCCTTGCGGTTCGTTTCAACGCGGCTTCCTCCTGCCGAAGGAGGGATCCGAAGTACGCATACAAGTCGGCAATGCTGTGGACATGGTATATGGCCTTCCATTTCCCCTTGGCAAGGATCTTCGGCTCCGAACTCGAAGGCGCATCATCAAAGGGAATGGCAAGAGCTTTGTGAAGGATGATGATGAGGGACTTCAGGTAAAGTTCCACCGCATGGCGGTACAGGTACATCATCGGCAAATGGCCGTGAAATGGGGCCGGTCCCACCGTAAACCTGTTGAAAAGCGCTTCGGCGGCGTCAGCGAATGCGTCGGCAATCGCGCCAAACCCCTGGTCATAATGACTCTCTAGGGACGTGAACATGTAGTAAAACATGGCAATGGCCTCGAACCTACGCTATTCTCGGACCAGAAGGTTTTGTAGGCAAGTGCATTCGGATCGGATACCAGCGAACGCTCTTGTAGGTTATCCATGCCAACCCTCTCTACTTGCCGAAAACCGCCCGGGCTCTGGCTATACATGTATCGACATCCGGAGGGAGGCCATGAGAATGCTCCAGGAAGACTCGGTACTTGATGTATGGGTTCAGATCCGGCAAATATGCACCCAGAGGCATGCCTGGTGCAGATCGGAAGGCTTCTATCCTAGCAAAAACCTCGCGGTCCGACAGCCCCTGCTTCTTGAGAGCGTAGTACGTTTCGACTATTGTGACTATGGTTCCTTCTGGCAACGCCAGGAGTTCCATATCCGACCATTCATCCACAACGTCAGAAGATCCGAATTGCATGCGAAGCAATGCGTTTCCGCCAATCCTTTCCTTGGCAAGGGCCTTTATCAGATTCAGCTTGGGATCTCCTCCGGATGCGTTGGCAAGAAAGTCGATGAAAGACATGCTTCAAACTCCTTTTAGTGGATAACCGATCAGAGTGAAGGTTGTCTGAACCCCGTCACTTTGCCCCCAGTGAAGGTCACAATCCCACTTATTGCTTCAGGGTAATACTTCCAGACTTCCTGTCCTGCAACGTGGCTGATTTCCCTGGGTCGCCCAAGAATCTTTCGGACTTCATCGGTGGACATCCCGGTGTCGAGTCCGTTCCATTTGTTCATTTCACCAGCCGCCCACTTCTTCGATTGCTCTTCTTTTGAATTCTGTTTCACCGCCCACCACCACCAATACACTGCGATGATCATCACCGGACCTGCCCACCAGCTCGTCATGAAATCGAAATCAGCAATGACGTTCATTGTAGTGCCCATCCAAAACTGTAGTGGTTCAGCCTGAATTGGGCGCAGGCCCAGTTCGGCTAAGCAACTGATCCGCCCGGCCGCCGGGCGGCTTTTCGTGTTCCGAGGGCGGATTTTCTGAGGCATGGGAAAGCTTCTTCCGCAGCCAGCAGACGGGGCGGGAATTCGGGGGCCGTGGGGCATCCGAATTCCCGAATCGACCTGCGGTCGAAGTCCCGACCGGCTATCCCTGGCAGGTTGCGCCCCCGCAGAGCCTGCTTCCGTTTCACCGGCTGGGAGTATTGTAGGGGTCGTGTCGATCATTGTCAATCTGTGGCGTTATGCTGGAATCCTCTGCTGCTGACGCCGGACCTTGCGGGCTTCCCGGGCGGCGGCGAGTTTGGCATCACGGGCCGCCAGGATCGTCTCGGCCCGCCCTGCGAGGTTGTCCGCCGGACGGATCGGGGGGCGCAATACTTACCTCGGTTTCTTCATGTGCGGGTTCTTGGGGATCGGCTCACGGGCTGGCCGCGGAGGGTCCGCCCACGAGCGGACCCGCCCGGCCTGCCCCAACACTCGCGCGATTCGGGCCATCCCCCAACCGTACCCCGCGCGTCTCCGGGCGTCAAGAGGCCGGTTCCGTGACCGCCGATCCAAGACCATCGGGTAATTGCCCCCGTTTTTTCCTTGACCCGGGAGCCCGGGATGACGTACTATTGGATAGTACAGCACAAGGACGATGAGGTTGAGATATGGCCACAAAGAATGACTTCTATGATGGGCTGGTTGGCGCATTGGAAGAAGGCGTTGACGCCCTCCGCAAAGGGAAGATCCTGACTATCCGCGAGGTCCACTTGCCCCCTCCTCCCAAGCCGATGTCGGCCCGACAGATCGGGGCGCTGAGGAAGAACCGGCTTCGCGTCAGCCAGCGGGTCTTCGCCCGGCTTACCAACACGGCCCCCCAGACCATCCACGCCTGGGAGCAAGGCAGAGCCAAACCTTCCGGCAGCGCCCTGCGAGTCCTGCACATCTTCAAGGACAAGCCCGAAATCGCCAAAGAACTGCTCCGCCGATAGCCGACCGTGGAGCCCCTCAGAAAGCGAACGCCGACATGGCGGGCGCCAACAAGACCAAACGGTAGAGTAAGATACCGGCGAATGAGTTGGCCACCGCCTCCCCGCCAAGCGGAAACATGGGGAGAGCGTGCGGACGCTCTCCCCAAACCCCTCTGCCCGGCCCACACTCCCCCCCACGGAACCGGAAGGGGAAGTCGCGCGCGAATCGGGTGTGCCGTTGTTCCAGCGTGTGTGGGCCGGGGATGGGGGTCCGGGGGAATCCGCCTTCGGCGGACCGGTTCCTCCGCATCATAGGGCCCGCCTCGTCAAAGCCGCAAAACGCGGCCGCCCCCGAAGGGCGAGAGCGTAAAAGTCATCGCCGGACAAGGGGCGGCTGGCCGATAGAGTGGGGCGAACGGATACCCGGGGAAACCCGGAGAAAGGGGCGAACATGCGGGCCTTGGTTGCGGCGATTCTGGCGGGGGCGTGCGTCGGCTGTGCCGCACCCCAGAATAGAGAAGGCGATTCCACCTACGGCTACCTCATCCACGACACCACGGGGCTCGAATCGAGCGTTCTCGTCGATGGCAAGGAGGAGCTTATCCAGTTCAGCAAGGAGTCGGACGCGAAGGCCCTTCGGGCCCTGTCCGGCCTGCGGTTTTGGTCCTACATCTTCAACGACGGTGGGGACAAGATCTTCGTCGTGGGCAAGCTCGATCTGGAGGTGCGGTGGACGCCCTCGGGGCCCGGGCTGGCCCAAAGCCAGGTGTATCGGGAGTTCACCCTCCGCGCATGGTACATCACCACCCCCTTCACGGTCCGCGTCATGGACGACGACAACTACGACCCCGAAGCCCCCCTGATCACCGAAATACGGCAGGAGCTCACGGCCAAGGATTTCCGGTTCGACGGCATCGACCCCTCCCTCTATCATCGCCCCGGGCCCGCCGGAACCCGCCCGACGACCGCTCCGGCCGGCCGACCGCTGGTGGAACTGTGGGACGGGGGTGTCCCCATGATCAACAAGCCCCCGTTCCTGAAATTCGCCGTCTGGACCGACGGCGTCGTGGCCGGCCTGACAGACCAGAAGCTCGCCGTCTGGCGGGTTGAACCCCAACGCGTGCTGGAACTGGCCACAAAGATCAGACGGGCCGGGTGGTTCGATCCGCCCCTCAAGTACGGCCTCGTCTTCCCTGACGGGCCGGCGCTGCGATTGGTTGCCCGACGGGCCAGGGACGCGACGACCCTGGACTACCACGGGGCGGACCAGCAGAACCGGCTCGACCAGATTGGGCCGACCGCTTCGCCCTCCCGCCGGCAGGTAGAAGCCTTCGTCGCGATGTGGAACGCCGTGCAATCGGCCTGCAACGAACTGGCCGACCCGAAAGCCCGTCTCACCACTGCGGATCCGGACGCGGACCTCCAACGAGCCGCGAGACTCACATTGCCCCCCCACTCGACTGAGGCCGACACCGTACATGAAGGGCCTGTCGGCAAAGAAGACTGAATTGAACCTGAGCCCTTGGGAATAGAAGCCCAAAGGGCGCAGGACTTCGCAACCTTGGCGAATTCACATCCGAAGCGCAACAGGGCGTTGATGGAACGCCTCGGCTGGGGTCCGGTAGTTGAGGCACTTACGCGGACGGTTGTTTAGTTCCCAAGTGTACCGGGATAACTCGGCGGGCGTCAAGGTGGAGAAGTCT